>CAYJIS010000015.1:0-31960 GCA_964370315.1 uncultured Treponemataceae bacterium | reverse complement strand
TTTGCAATACTATGCTTAACACACATTTCTATTCGTCAAGTTTTTTTAGCAAAAACAAGAAGCTACCATTAAAACTCATATACAAATATATGGCGAAAGAATACAAAACACCGCATCGCAAAGCATTAAAATGAGTCTCCTATTAGAAAGCGTTATTCACAATCTTATGCTTGTTTTCAATAAAAACACATATAATTATGTTGTCCGAGATTTATTTAATGCAAAATCGTTTTGATAGTAACAAAGCTACCCTCCGTTTAGAGGGGGAGTTTTCCCCATTATTAACTCAGAGCTAGACAACGCCAATATTCAACGAATTATACAACGCATAGAAAGTATGGGCCAAGAAGTGGTCTTTATTGACTCACCTTAAATTGAGATTTCAACTTCGGTAGGATATGCCCGCTATCAAAAAGAAGGATCTACTATGGCAGAAATAATTGACAAAGCAGATGTAAGAATGTATGACCACAAACAAAAACAAAGAAAGCAGTCATAATATAGTATTGTTTTTTTGTGCATGTATATTTAGACTTTTATAAACCATGCACCCCTTGACTCACTTTTCACGATATGATATTATGATTATCCAGTCTTACGGAATGGCCGAAAGGGGGTGAACATATTGGCACACATAATTGTTGATGATTCAGAGAATCTTGAGAAAGCTATCAAACGCTTTAAACGCATGGTTGAAAAAGAAGGCATCATTCGCGAGTACAAAAAACGTGAATACTACGAAAAACCTTCTACAATTTTAAACCGGAAAAACAAAACCCTTCAGCGTAAACTGATGAAAAAGAAGAGAAGTACAAAAAACACACGTAATGCGTATTAATATGAACAGTATTTCAAAAGCTTCGGCATACTTGTCGAAGCTTTTTTCTTTAAACTATATAGTCCTCTTTTTAGTTATTCTTTTTTTTAACTCTTGTACAACTCTAGCTATAGAGCCAAGCCCAAAGCTTCACCCAGCAATAACGCATACTACAATTGAACAAACCAATTTAGTATATCACATTACCACAATACAACTAGATCACCCAGCAGTTTCGATTAATGCAACAGAGCCTGCAGTTTCTAAACAGTTCTCAACAATGGGAGAAACAACAAAAAACTTTGCACTCAGAACTAATGCCTATGTAGCAATAAACGCATCACCTTTTTCTTATCCATTTAGTCGACTATCAAAAAAACGCCTAATAGAAGGCTTGTATATTCACAAAAAGACAGTTGTTTCTGGTGCAAACAAGAATTATAGCGTTTTATATTTTACTGAAAACAAAAGAGCTTTTATTGAAACATCATCTGAAAACATTTTAATTAATGAAGCATATTTTGCTTTTGGAGGCTTTTTTACAATTTTAGATAACAATGATGTATTAGCATATAAAGACATAAAAGATGCTCGAACAGCAGTTGGCATAAGTGAGGATGGTTTCACATTATATATAGTAACTGTAGAAAAAAATAATAAAAGCAAAGGGTTAAACTATATGGAGTGTGCCAAGATATTACAGAACCTTGGAGCTACAAAAGCAATGCAGCTAGACGGGGGCGGATCTGTTGCCCTTATCTTTCCTAATGCACCTCACCAATCAGTTTATTCGAACAGAAAAGTAGCAAATAATATCGGCTTTGTAATCTCAGAATAAATACTTTACTACTTAATAATTTTTCAAAACAATCAAATTTTTATAACTTATTTACTTACTATATTGACCATTTATGAAATATCAATTATCATATTAACATGGGTATAACCACTAGCCAACAAATTAGTCAGTACTACGATTACTATCGTGATACGAACATTATTTTCTCACGCGAAATATTAAAAGTATTACGCATTGACCCAAGGCAAATATATATAAAATGCAACGGAGTTCAATGGGCATGCATCATTAACTCTTCATCTTTAATGCAAGCAAAAATAATCATTGGCACAAAAGGTGGAGCATACGCTGCAATACAAAAAATCAACACCCCTGTAAGCTTGAGATTCTATTTCATAGATAGTTACGGGAAACCAATGAGCCTCTTTGTTAACTGTCGAGTTTCAGAAGTTGAAGCATATATGGATTCAAATGATCTAGCTATAGCAACCCTTGATTTTAATTCAAAACCACCTGATGATCTCATAGAAATTCTCGGAAAGCTACTAGAAGCAAATAGTAATTATGTTAAACGCTCTGAAGAACGTATTATAATTACACCTGATTCAATGAGGCAACTAAACTTAGTAAAAAAAGAAACTCAAGTGTTTATTGAAAAAGTTCCAAGGAACTGCATAATAAGAGACCTTTCATTTAAGGGTGCCAAAGTATTAATGATGGGCCTAGCCCAGTTTTTACAAAACAAAGAAACAATACTTCGACTTACTTTTGAAGATCCAGCAGAAACGCTAGAATTGCAAGGGCAAGTTGTGCAAGTCGAAAATATCGAAGGTAGAAAAGACTTGGTTGCTTTTTCGATGCATTTCCATGAAAATAAAATTCCGATTACCTATAAAATACATATCAATAAATATTTAACCTCTTTCCGCAAAAAACTGCTTAATGCTTCAGAAGAAGAGACAACGTATGCTGATAAAAAAGCAGATGCACCTACAGACTCTAAAAAAGATGAGCCAAACGAACAAGCAAAAGAGGAAACTCAGGGCACAGAAAACACACAAGAATCTGAAAATAATGCTCAAAGCCCAAATAATAACGAACAAGAAAAGGGTGCATAAATATGAATCCATCAAACCCACTCGATAGTCTTATTTTTATTTCTTTACCCGAAGGCTTTTTGCATAAGAACGAAAACTTCACTCTTGATCCAACAGTACCACTACCGGTACAAATAACCCAAGATGATGATAAAAACAGCTTTGACATTGCAAACCTCGCGTGGGAACAGATATTAGCTGGCATACTAACCGTTTTGGCATATGATCAAAAAAATAAAAACAATGCATATTATCGTTCTATTCTGTTAGCTGCAAAACCAAATATTAAACAAGAACTAACTGATGCTGCAATTTTAAAAGTAAAAAATGAAGATTTTGAAATTGCAGAAGAGATATTTATGGCTTTGCAAGGGATAGACAAAGATGACATGGCAAATACTTTAAACATGGCTTTGTTTTTTGACCAAAGAGCAGATTCTTACAGAAGGTCAAGTTTATTTGAAGATGCAGATGCCTATGACGAAAATGCGTATCGGTATTACAAGCAAGTTATGGAAGCAGAAGAACTCATTCCAGATGCTTTTTTTAATGCAGGTTTCTTTTTCTTAAAGCAAAAAAATTTTTCACGAACCAAAGAATGCTTTTCTACATACATTGCACTTACTGCAGATTTAAACGAAGAAGAATTAGGCAAAAATGGTAACTACAAAAGAGACAGAGCTCAAGAAATTATTAATGATATTGAAAACCGAAACTTAGATGATGAACTATTTAAAAGTGCATATGATTTTATATCCATGGGACAAGAAGAAAAAGGACTAGAAGCAATTCGTACTTTTTTAGAAAAAAACCCACATGTTTGGAATGCCTGGTTTATGCTAGGGTGGGCACTTCGACGCCTAGAAAGATGGGAGGATGCAAAATCAGCCTTAGAACAAGCCGTAGAATGCAACGGGGCAAACACAGACACATATAATGAACTTGCAATTTGTTTAACAGAACTTGGTGATTTTGCAGGTGCAAAACACTACCTGTCTCAGGCAATGCAAATTGAAAGTGAAAATACAAAGATTATGTCTAATTTAGGGTATATTGCACTCAAAGAAGGTAAAATTGAAGAAGCACGACGTTTCTTTCTAGCAGTACTTGAATTTGATCCAAATGACAAAATTGCGCAAGAAATGTTAAAGAGCCTTGAATCTATGTAGTAACATCATAGCCCGTAAAATGGAGTGCAGTATGTATAAAGCTAAATATATTTCTATTGCTATCGCTTCTTTATTACTTTTTACATGGCTATTTCTCGCAATAAATCACTTTAAAAACCAATCATTTCTCATAGATGCAGAAGAAAATGAAAATGATCTTTATACTATTTCAGTCAATAATGCAAACATTGTAAAATTTATTTTTAATGAATTTGGAAGAAGCTTATCTATTGCAGCACGAGGAATTGAAGACAACCTTGATAAAGAAAATACGTCACTTCTTTTTGAATCTTTTAATGACATTGCAAATGAAGCAGGATTTATTAGCGTAACACTTGACTCACCTAGCGATACCTCATATGCATCTTCTGGACAAATTACACCAACAGATAATACTCTCTTTATGCAAAATTCACAAATAGCAATTTCAGATGCATACTTTAATGAGGAAATCAATGAATCTGTAATCGCCATCAGACTACCAATGAGAGATTCTTATGAAGGATTTCACTTACGAGCCCTTGTAACAATAAGTCATCTTGAAGAAATATTTGATGCAATGTTTTTCACATCTGATGGATACTGTCATATTATGGACAAAAACGGATCTTTTCTTTCAACAGCAAGTGAAGGAATGGTAATTCCTGCAGATTACTCATATTTAAAAGAGCTGAATTTATTACAATTTGACGAAGGGTACTCTCAACAGGATATAAAAGACTCTTTTTCGAAAAAAACACAAGGCTTAATTAAATATTCTATAGGTAACTCTCAACGGTATTTATACTACTTGCCTATAGGAATAAATGATTGGGTAATGGCTACAGTGCAACCAAAAGAAAAAATTGAAAAAATAACAGAACGTCATGGCGCAGAAGCTCTTGAACTTATTATTACCGTATTGGTAATAATTGGAATTGCTCTCATTATTGTTTTTAATGAAATTACAAAAACACAAACTGCAACACAAATCATGCAAACAGCCATACAAAGTCTAGCACGCAAAACAAATAAAGCTATTATAGAATGGGATTATACAAAAAATAATTTTTCTGCAATTTCAGATTATACATCGGTATTTGGAACAGACGTTTCACATATTGATATAAAAAGTGATATAAAAAACCTACGTATATTTCATAACGATGATTTTAAAGTTATAAGAATGATCTTTGAAGCAATCGAGAAAGGCATTTCTATGACGGAAATTCGTTTTAGAATTAAACATACAAATGGTAACTTTATTTGGTGTGAATACTCATCAACAGTAATAAAAAACAAAAAAGGCAAACCTTTAAAATCATTTGCTTTTATTGAAGACATTGATGCAGACGTAAAGAAAACGGCACAACTACAAAAAAATGCCGAAATTGACCTACTCACACAAGTATATAACAAAGCACAAACAGAAGTCCTTATTTCTCATGAACTCGCCAACTTAGAAAATAAAACAGGGGCACTTTTCATATTAGATTTTGATAATTTCAAACAGCTCAATGATACTTTTGGACACCAAAAAGGCGATGAAGCACTTAAAGAAACAGCAAGCGGATTAAAGAAAATATTTAGAAGTGATGATATTATCGGACGAATTGGTGGAGATGAGTTTTTTATATATCTAAAAAGTATTGATAGTATTGAAACAATAAAGCACAAAGCTGATACTATTTGTAAAACATTAAAAAAAACGTATTCGAAAAACAAAAAGAGTGTCACTATTACCTATAGCATAGGTATTTCTTTAGCCCCTAATCACGCAGAAGACCTTCCATCGTTATATAAGCTTGCAGATAAAGCTCTTTATGAAGTTAAAAGCAAGGGAAAAGATGGTTTTTCAATTTACAATCAATAAAATATTTATATAATAAATGTAAACTTTTCCGATTGTATGCTTGATAAAGAAGCCCATATCGTATATTCTATTTAAATGGACGAAATATTAAATTTATTACAAAACAACGCAAGACTATCAACAGAGGATATTGCCGCAATGACCGGCAGAACAGTTGATGAAGTTAGCCAAACTATTAAAAAACTTGAACTAGATGGTGTTATTTTAAAATATGTAACAATTGTGAATCCTGAGAAACTTGACTCAATAAAACAACTGGTTCATGCAGAAATTGAAATTCAAGTTACACCTGAAAGAGAACATGGTTTTGATGCAATAGCAGACCGCATCTTCCGCTTCCCAGAAGTAAAATCCTTGTATCTAATGTCTGGTGGATATGACCTAAAGGTTATCATTGAAGGAGAAAGCCTCCATGATGTCTCTTTTTTTGTTGCACGAAAACTATCTACAATTGACGGAGTTAAAAGCACAAAAACTACCTTTATGCTAAAAAAATACAAAGAAAACGATATTGTATATGTAGATGATAAAAAAGACAGAAGGCAAGGAGTAAGTGCTTAAGCTATGCAAGAGAACACCAGAAAAGATAAATTATCTTCAACGATCACAACAATACCGCCATCTGGAATAAGAAAGTTTTTTGACCTTGTAATAGGAAGAGATGATATTATTTCACTTGGAGTTGGAGAACCAGATTTTCCTACCCCTTGGATTATACGCGAAGAAGCCTTTTACCACTTAGAACAAGGGCATACATCTTACACGTCAAACTGGGGTTTAATTGAATTACGAGAAGAAATAGCAACGTATCTTAAAAACTATGATTTGCACTATTGTCCAAAAAGTGAAATACTCATTACCATAGGGGTATCAGAAGCAATTGATGCAGTATTACGAGCGATTTTAAATCCTCAAGATGAAATAATAATCTGTGAACCCTGCTATGTGTCATATCAACCTCTAGCAGAAATATGTAATGCAAAACTCATCCATCTTGATACAAGTATCAATGGGTTTTATCCTACAGCAGAACAGATTGAAAGCGCAATCACTCCCAAAACCAAGGCCTTGATGCTTTGCTCCCCTAGCAACCCTACTGGAAAAATGATACCAAAAGACGAGCTTGAAAAAATTGCTGAAGTTATAAAAAAACATCAAATATGGGTGCTTACCGACGAAGTGTATTGCGAGCTTGTGTATGATGACAATGAGCATGTTTCAATTGCCTCTTTTGATGGCATGAAGCCATACAGTGTTGTTTTAAACGGTTTTTCAAAAGCCTTCGCAATGACAGGATGGAGAATTGGATATGTATGTTGTCCTCCAGATTTAATGGAGCAAGTGCACAAATTGCACCAGTATTCTTCAATTTGTGCACCAATTATGAGTCAGTATGGGGCAGTTGAAGGCCTAAGATCAGGAAAACCTGAAGTGGAAAAAATGCGTGTTTCGTACCAACAAAGACGAAACCTCATGTCAACTAGGCTTAAAGAAATTGGACTTCCTGTTGTTGAACCAGATGGGGCTTTTTACCTTTTCGTAGATATTCGTTCTACTGGATTGTCGGCAGAAGACTTTGCTGGAAGACTTATCGAAGATTATCAAGTAGCAGTAGTTCCAGGAACTGTTTTTGGTTCTGGTGGCGAAGGTTTTGTCCGCTGCTGTTATGCAACCGATATCGATAAGATTAAAGAAGCCTTACATAGAATTGAAAAGTTTGTACAATCACTAAAATAAACTAAAAGGAGCATACAATGTATGCTCCTTTTTTAGATATGCACCCTTACTTCATTAAATCACGGACACTATTAACAAGGCGCTCAACACTCGGCACCCATTCTTCTTCTAAATGAGAAGGGTATGGAATTGGAGCATGTGGTGGCATAACTCTCATAATAGGTTTTTTAAGCTTACCATATACATTATCATACAGGATTGCACTAAAATCTGCAGCCAAACCACAGCGAGGATATGATTCTTCAGCAACAATTACTCTGCCTGTTTTTAATGCAGATGATACCATCGTATCTACATCTAGGGGTGAAATAGTACGCAAGTCTACTACTTCAACACTGATGCCTTCTTTTTCAAGAATCTTAGCTGCTTCTAATGCATTTACAACCATTTTTTGAATACCTATAATGGTAACATCACTTCCTTCTTTTTTTATATCTGCCTTTCCAAACTCAATATAATATGGCTCTTCTGGAACTTCACATTCATCTAAATAAATCTTTTTATGCTCTAAAAACACTACAGGGTCATTATCTTTAATAGCTTGCATTAATAAGCCTTTTGCATCATACGCACTTGAAGGTGTTACTACCTTTATTCCTGGTAAAGACGCAAACAAGGGGTATAAGGTTTGAGAATGCTCTGCTCCTGCTTGTAATCCTGCTCCAACTGGAGTCCTTATTACAATAGGGGCTGATTTTTTCCCTCCATAAATATAGTGAAACTTACTAATTTGATTTAATAATTGATCAAAGCAAACTCCTATAAAATCAACATACATTATCTCAACTATTGGTCTCATACCTGCAAAAGCTGCACCCAAAGACATTCCTAAAAACCCCGTCTCTGATATTGGCATATCTATTACACGCTTCCTTCCAAACTCACTTTGTAATCCCTTTGTAACACCGAAACCACCTCCGAGAGTATCTATATACGTATCATCTTTGTGACCTGCCCCACCGCCAATGTCTTCGCCCATTATAAAAACCTGTTCATCAGCCCTCATTGATTGTGATATTGCTTCATTTATTGCTTCTCTTGTTGATATTTTTCTTGCCATCTTCTATACCTCCTAATACTTATCAGCATATACATACTTATAAATATGCTCTGGCTTTGCAAATGTGGAGCTAGCAGCAAAAGCATATGCTTCATCAACTTCTTTTTCAACTTCGGCCTGTATTACCTCAAGCTCTTCTTGACTCATCCATTTTTCTTTTAATACCTTCGTTTCAAATTGTGTAACTGGTTCTTTTTTCCAATATTCTTCCCACTCTGCTTTTGGTTGATACAGTTGAGGATCTCCTTCCCATTGTCCATGAAACCTATAATTCTTATACTCTATAAAGACAGGTTTGTTCTCCATCTTTATATATTCAACGGCCTCTTTTGTTGCTTCATAACTTTCAAAAAAATTCATTCCATCTACACTATAGCTTTTCATATTATAGGCTTTTGCATATTCTGTAGTGCTTTCATGACAAAGATTATTTGAACAATGTGTAGCCATTGCATACACATTATTATCATTTGCAAAAAGTACTGGTAATTCCATTTTTGATGCTAAATTCATACTTTCATGAAACGCCCCTTGCGCTATTGCTCCATCTCCAAAATATACTACTGAAACTTTTTCTGCCTTATTATATTTTGATGCAAAAGCTGTACCTAACATACAAGGAAGCCCTGCTCCTATTATTCCAAAGCCTGCAACAATATTCATATCTTGATCTACTGCATGCATGTTTCCTGCATTTCCTTTACACACTCCATCAATCTTTCCGTAGAACTCCGCTGCTAATCCTTTTAATGGCATACCCCAAGCAATGCTATGTGCATGATTTCTATATGTTGTTGCCATATAGTCCTCTTGACTCAGATTCATACTTACTGCTACTGAATATGCTTCTGCCCCTACGTGTGAATGAACTATGCCCATTAAAGCTTTTCTTTCCTCTGGATCTTTGTTCATTTCATGCATTCGCATATCAAACTTTCTTATTCTTAATATTCGTGTGTATGCGTCTTTTAAAAAATCTTTACTATACATGTTTCCTCCTTGTAATAGTAGTACTTTTATATTTTAATTTTTATGCAATTTCTAAGACTCTGCATTTATCTTTTTCCTCAACGAAAGCCACTTTTCATATGCTTCAAAAATCCAGTCATTTTTTTGTGGCTCATATATAATATCTTCTTCACTTAAAGCATCAGAAGTTGAAAAGTAACCGTTGCAAATCTTAACACATCCCAGGATTGATGCCTCTTGAAAACCTTTCGGTAAAAGAAAATTTTTTTGAAGCAAGTCTGCGACTGCTTGGCAAAATACAGGACTTCTAAAACCTCCACCGGCTCCTATTATTCTTTTGTTTTCTCCAAAAATATCTAACAACATTTTAGCATTTTTAAATACACCAAAAGACATATCCATGACTATTCCATATAATAAATCTATTGGATATACATTATCAGAAAAAGGTGTTGAAAACACAAAGCCCGCACTTTCAAAAGAAGAATTAGTTTCAAAATCCATCGTCGACATACAAGATAAGGCTTTGGGCTTTTGCATATCGAGCATTCCTTTGTCAATAGTTTTATAATCAACTTGAGGCAAAAAATTGTTTTTAAATCTCTGAAAGTTTAACCCAGTTACTCCTGCGCTAGTTTCCACCATATAAAGAGACTCAGAGGTATAACAGTTTACCCAGTATCTTTTATCCTTATCACATCGATAAGAGTCGGTTATCAAAACTACAGGTGTTGTTGTACCGGAAACAATAGCTAGGTCATTGTTACCAGCATTAATACCTGTAAGTCCAATTTGAGTGTCTGCAGGACTTACAATATATTCTACAGAAGTACTGAGCGAAAATTCATCAGAAATGCATTTTTTTATTTTACCTAGTGATTCACCACATGAAATTATAGGCACAAGCATGTCTTGCGAAATTGAAAAAATTGAACATAAATTTGCATCCCATATTCTATTATTAGTATTATAAAGTGATGTTTCACAAGCTTGCGTATGTTCGTATACCAATTGCCCTGTAAAACAAAAACCAATCCAATCAGAAATACTCGTAAAATATTTTACCTCATTACTCGCAACAGGATTTGATTTGAAATATGCTGCAATTTTAAAAGCCGAAAAATATCTTGCTGCCCACTTCCCTGTATTCTCGTAAATAAAATCTTTATCTACTATATTTTCTAAGTAGGCTCCTCTATTATCAATATTTGGCAGTCCGATTATTTCTTGCTTATTTTTATCGAGCAAAACTACACCTTGCCGTGCACTTGTCGCTGTAATACCAACAATCTCAACAGTGGTATTATCTTTCAAGACCTTCTTAACTATACTACAAATTGAACTCCAAAGTACGCCAGGGGAAAAAAAACAAACATCTGTTGACTCATAGACATATTCAGTATTAACTTTACTCTCTGATATGAGATTTCCTTCTTGATCTGCAATAGCTGCACGAGTATTTCCTGTTCCAACATCAATTATTAAATAACCCTTTTTCATTTTCACTCACTCTCTTCACCTAAATTTGATACCAAATCATAATCCGTTACAAGTATGTCAATTAAATTTGCCTTTAATGCAGCTTGAACAGCTTGAGCCTTGCTCGCTCCAAATGCAATCGCAATTTTGTTTGGTATTTTTCTATATTGCTCTTGTGTAATACCAATTGCTTTCTTTGAGACATCTTCAATACAAAAATGGCCATCTTTATCAAAAAAATGAAAAGAAATATCTCCAATACTGGTTCCATTTTTATCTTCAAAAGCTATTGTACTTGGAAGCTGCAAGTATTTTAGCCTCTCATTTAATCCTGTTGCACCAACACCAACTATACAAGTATCTAAATCATTAAGCGTATCAAATGTATCTTTAATTAAAAAAGAGGACATAAAAGCTTTTTTTATTTCAGATGTTTCCGCTAGAAGAGGCGCCGTTATATAGAGACCTTTTGCTCCAAAAGCATCTGCCCACTGTTTTGCAACCCCAGTTTCTGGGTTGTCTCCTAAACTCCCCATCATCTGAATTATGCAAGCATCTGGTCGTGGTGTTAATCTCCATGCGGATTTTGATAATTCATGCAAAGTTGTTCCACCAGCTACCCCTATGTTTCCTTTAATGGGTATAACAGTATCAAGGTAATCCAAAATTATTTCTTCTGATCCTTGATTATGTCGATTTAGAACAAAACTATCTTTTAAAGAATACTTATTTCTTAGATTTTGTTCATGAATTTTATTTCTAAACTCCCGAACTGATGTATTTATTTCTATTTTAACAACACCAATCTCTTTTGCTTCCGCTAGAAATCGAGCTACCGATGAACGCCCAATATCTAATTGGTCTGCTATCTCTTGTTGTGACTTATCTGTTATATAGTACATGGTTGCAAGCTTTTCAAGAAACTTTTTTCTTTGCTCTACATCATAGTTGTCGCTATTTTTCATTTTATTTGTCCTTCTATAGAAAGTCTTACAACCAATGCACACACTTTTTATACCTTCATTTTCCCGCCACGTTTTATTCCTGCTGCCTTGCGAATTTCGTATAACCCATCAACTTGTTGTTGATTTAAAAGATTAGCTTTCCCTAGTTGAGATTTTAGTACAGTTTGAATATAACAACAATTTTCAAGTGATTCTAGCCGATAGTACGCTTCAAATGGGTTTTCTCCCCATGTTAATGTACCATGATTCGCCAAAAAGCATGCGTTATATTCATTACAAAATGGTGCAATTGAATCTGGCACTTCTTCAGTTCCAGGTTTAGCATAAGGAGCACAAGGCACCACTCCTAAGAATACAACATTTTCAGCCATCATTGGCTCATCTAGAGTTAATCCTGCAACTGCAAAAGCAGTTCCCATTGGAGGGTGCGCATGGACAACAGCTTGCACATCAGAATTTTCTTTATAAACTCTTAAGTGCATTTTAATTTCAGATGTTGTATTTAGACTTCCTTTTTGTATTATATTACCATCTAAATCAAGCTTTATCAACATATCTTCAGTCATAAACCCTTTACAAACACCAGTCGGGGTTGACCACACTTCATTATCGCCAACTTTTACTGTTATGTTTCCATCACTTCCACTTACATAACCTTTAGCATATGCACGTTTTCCAATTTCGATAATTGCTTCTTTTGCTTCTTTATCACTTAGAAACTTTCCCATTTTTTACTCCTTAAAATGTTAACCTATTATACAATTGCAACTTTGCTCTTTTTCTTAGCTGTTAGCAAAGAATTACGCCTAATTGCATTCATCACTATAATTAAAAAGATCAATAATCCTCGAGCAACTCCTTGCCAAGCAAACTCAATCCCCATTAAATTTAAGCCATTTGAGATCATACCAAAAAATAATACACCTAGTATTGTTCCCCCAATATTTACATACCCTTTTTTATTTAATGTACAACCAACAAACACAGCACCAATTGCATCCATTAAATAATATTGCCCACTATGCGGAAGATAGGCAGTATATGAAGCCGCATTAACCATTCCTCCAAAAGCACAAATTACACCACATAGGATAAATGCATAAAACGTATACCTTCCTACAGGAACCCCACAATACGCTGCTGCATCTCGCTGTGACCCAATTGTGTATAGCTTTCGCCCAAAACTGGTTCGATTTAAAGTAAACGAAACTGCTGCAAGCACAATACAAGCAAGTATTATTGAAAACCTAAAATCTAATCTCATAGAATCATTAATAATTGTTAAAGCACTCCCTTTTCCTAAAAAGGCAAATGCATCTGGCATCCTTGGCATATATATTGGTTGCCCACCATTAGAAAGCAAACGTTGAACACTATCCCCAATGTATTTGACTCCAAGTGTACCAATGAAAATCGGTATTTTTGCTTTTACGACCAACGTCCCATTAAGCATACCTAGTCCAGCGCCTACAGCCAAGCCAACTAGTAAAGCTACAACCCAACTAATACCAGAAAGCATAAGCATGACTGATACCATAGCCCCTAGGTCGTATGAGAAAGTTAGCGACAAGTCAATCCCGCCTATTGCTACAACAAAGCATAATCCTGCGGCAACAATAGCTAAAATTGAACTTTGGCTTAAGACATTTACTAAGTTTGGAGCCCTCAAAAATCCTGTTACAAAAAATGAAAAATAGAGTACAACCAAACCTATAAAAATTAATGTAGAGTATTCCAAAAATATTTTTTGTACACTAAGTGTACCTTTTAATTTTAACTTATCCATGGCTAGCTCCCTGCCTTTGTTCTAAAAGATGTAAGTGATACTGATACCAAAATCAATATACCTTTTACAGCATATACCCAATACGAAACAACTCCAATCAGTGTTAATCCATTTGAAAGCATCCCTACAAATAAAGCACTTATCATAGCCCCCAGAATACAAGGGACTGCCTTTTTTGAAAAAATAGCACTCATATATGCAATAAGCATTACATCTAAAAACATGTTTCCGGCAGTACCCGGTACACTGCCAGAAAGTCTTGCTGCCATTAAAAGCCCCGAAATACCAGCAGTTATTCCAGCTATAACATAGCTACTCATAACAACTCTTTCAACCTTAATTCCTGCAGTTTCTGCAGCAACTGCGTTTCCGCCACAAGCATACATTTTATTACCATATGAAGTCATATCACAGAGAAAATATAATGCTGCAACTACAAGAAGAAATACCCATGCTATTATTGGCACTCCTAAAAAATCACCTTGCGCTATAGTAGAAAGAGCATCATTGTTTATTCCTACTACCGAGTTTTTTGTTATTGCAATAATAAGTCCATCTAATATATACATAATCGATAGCGTGCTCAAAAGTGGTGTAACCTTAAACTTTGCAACCGACACAGCATTTATAAGTCCAATCACTATATTACAAACCATACCTATTAAGAATGCAAGAAAAAGTCCCATTCCATCTTGAACTAAAAGTGCAATTACAGCAACACTAAAGGCCATGTTGCTTGCAAGGGATAAATCTATACCACCTTTTATAACATGGGTTCCCCCTGCGATCAAAATTGTCGTCATTCCAGCCGCAACTATTCCTAATATACTAGATTGAACAATGATATTTAATATGTTATCTCCACGCAAAAACGTTGGTGTAATTATAGCAAAAATACAAGCTGTTAAAAGCACAGCTATATATCCACCATATATAATAACTTTGTCAAATAATGTTATTTTTTTGTCCATGATTTATTCCTTTTTGACTCCCATCATTGAGATGATTATTTCATCCACGGCTTGCTCATTCGATGTATAGTCACCAGTATTAAAGCTCCCGTTAACCTGCCCTCTAAACATTGTTAATATTTTATCAGACATTCCAACAAGTTCTTGGATATCCTGAGAAATTAGCAAAACTGCACTGCCATTTTTTGCCATTTGATGAATAAATGCATATATTTCTGCCCTAGCGCCAATATCTACACCTGAGGTAGGTTGATTTAATATCAACAACTTGGAGTCCCCTTGAATCCATCGAGCAATAACTACTTTTTGCTGATTTCCTCCGCTCAGTAAGCCACTCATTTGTTCTTCGCTAGGAGTTTTAATTGATAAATTTTCTATGTGCATTTTTACATCTGCTAACTCAGTTTTTTTGTTTATTACACTTCGTTTTGAAATCTTTTCTAAACTTGCGAGGGTAATGTTTTCTCTCACAGAATCTAATTGAATAACTCCCTTACCTCGCCTATCTTCTGGAACATATCCAATCCCCATTCTAACGGCTTGTTCGCGCGAATATGTTTTCTGCTGAACACCATTAAAAATTATATTTCCACTTATTATCCCTTGTGCCCCATATAAACTTTCGCCAACCTCTGCATGGCCTGAACCCATGAGTCCTGTTAAGCCTAGAATCTCTCCTTGACGTATATTGAAAGAAACATTTTCAAATGCCTCTTGATGACTTAAATTTTCAATTTGTAGAACACAATCTCCATGAACCCTATTCTTATCAGGATATTGTTTTTTTACTTCTTTACCTGACATTAAAAAAACGAGATTTTCAATAGTTTCATTTTTTGCAGAAATTGTAGTTACTTTTTTACCATTTTTTAATACTGTTATTATATCGCACAAGTCCAGTATCTCTCCGAAGTAATGTGAAATATATATAACCGATACCGTCTTTTTTAGCTCTCTAATTATTTCGAAAAGCTTTTCTGCTTCTTTTCTCGGTAGAACCGCAGTAGGTTCATCAAAAATTATTAACTTAGGATTTGTCATTAGTGCACGGCAAATTTGTACTAATTGCTGTTCTCCAACACTAAGATCTGACATTAAAGAGTTCCCCTTTATTTCAACACCCAAATTTCCAAAAATAAGTTCTTCTGCTCGTTTTTCTAGTTTTTTCCTCTTCATAATAAAGTCGCCTTCAATTCCAAGGAATAAACTTTCTGCAACCGTTAAAAAAGGTACAACATGCCGTTCTTGATGTATAACGCTAATTCCTATTTTTTCTACTAATCTAGGAGTTAACATTTCATAGGCTTTACCACAAAACTCAATCGTTCCCGCATCATGAGTATACAAGCCAGATAAAATTTTCATAAGGGTCGACTTTCCGGCACCATTTTCACCAATCAATCCATGTATTTCATTTTTCTTAACTTCTAAATCAACTCCTTCTAAAGCTTTCACGCTTGGAAATGATTTATCAATTTTACTCATCATTAAAATTCTGTCACTCATCTAATACCCACTTTTTTTGAAGTGCCAAAAGGCACTTCAAAAGTAATTATTGTTCTCCGTATAGTTCTACTAATGCTGTTTCGTAGTTTGTTTTAGTAACTAAAACTGGCTCAACGTATACAGAAGAAGGAACGTCTTGTCCTGCTAAGTTTCTAGCAATTTGGTCTACAATAGATTCTCCAATAAGCTTAGGGTTTTGACACATAATAGCATAGTATGATGAATCAGGGTCTTTAACCATTTCAATTGCTGTTGGGTCCCCATCAATACCATAAACTTTAATATCCTTTCTTCCTGAAGCATCGATAGCTTGAGCAGAGCCAATACCAGGAATATCCCATGCAGCAGTTATCGCTTTTAACCCGCTACCGTCTGGGAAGCGTGTTAATAGATCTTGTGTTTTTCTATAAGCATCTTCAACTGTACCTGGTGTTATATCTTGTAAGTCTGGATCCAAAAATTCTACCTTTGGGTAATCTTGACCAACATATCGTAACATATCATAACGAATAGCAGGTGCGCGAACTCCATAAAAACCATTAAATACGGCAACTGTTCCTTCTCCACCCATATCTTCAAAAATTTGACGGGCTAAACTTGAACCAATTGTATAATTGTCTGAAGTTGCATTACAAATACTATATACACTTGGGTGATCAACGGTGAATAACGGTATGCCTGCATCACTAATTTCTTGTAAAATTGGTGCATATACATTAGCATCCCCGAGCATTTTTACAATTGCATCTGGTCTATCAATAATCATATTTTCAAGATGGGCGATATGTTTTTGATCATCTCGCTCACCATCTGTTGCTACTACTTCACCACCAAGGAGCTTAATTCTATCTTGCATAGCTTGATAAGCAGTTCTATCAAAGTTATTTGTTGTTCCAATAACTGCAACACCGATTTTTTTCCCTTTTAATGATGGCACTGGAGCACCATCAATAACACCGACTAAACCGCTGCTGTCTACATTTGAAGCAGCTGTTGTTGATGGAGCAGCTTCTTCTTGAGCTGAGCCTCCTCCTACTGTACAAGAGCTAACGCTAAACAACGCAGCTAATACTACACCTAAAACAAGTAATTTTTTCATTAAAATCTCCTTTCGTTTAACAAATAATTTTTTTTATCTCTTTATTAATCATCACTGATTGGTGATCAACAACTTCGTAAGTAGCTCCACAAATATGTGGCAACGCTACAACATTATCAAGAGCTATTAACTTTTTATCAAAGTCGGTTGGGGGCTCTGTCTCAAACACATCAAGAAGTGCACCTTTAATTCCTTTTTCGCTAAGCACAACATACAATTCCTTACAATCAACAACTGCAGAACGTGCTGTATTTACAAAAATAGCATCTTCTTTCATTAGACGAAGAAGCTCTCCAGAAATTAAACCCCTAGTCTCATCAATAACAGGAAGATGAACGGACACAATATCTGATGTTGAAAATAAGTCTTGCAAAGAAACACTTTTATAAGTACTTTCTTTAACATACGGATCATAAAACTGTACTTCAGCACCAAACACGTCAAAAACTTCTGCCGCTCTTTTACCTATACCACCAAAACCAACAAACCCAATTTTTTTACCCATAATTTCATTTCCTCTAAATAAATTATAGGATGCCGGTGCTGGCTCATTCCACTGGCCATTTTTTGCATATAGAACAGCTTCTGGTATATGTCTATAATACGCCAATACCATTCCAACAAGCATTTCCACCACCGCTTCAGCATTTCTTCCTGGGGTGCAAAAAATCGGAATATTTAAGTCTTTTGCTACTTGAACATCAACATTTACAGGATTTGCTCTGCAAACACCAATAAACTTTAATTGAGGATTGGCTTTTATCACATCTGCCGTAACATCATCAAGTTCCGTAACAAAACCCTCATATTTTTTTTCTTTTAATAAGCTCTCAATTTCCTCAGCACTATAGCCTGTTCCTCGTAATGTCCATGGATCATATGTCACTACACACTGCATTTTTTCTAACTCAGATATACTACTTTGACTATATTCTGATGTAATTAAGACATTCACAAAAACCTCCTTTATTTATATTGAGCAAATGCTTATTTTTAAGCATTTGCTCTTTGATAAGCATACACCAGGAATTTGCATTTGTCAAGAAAAATTTTTTATTTTTGTATTCTTTTTTTTCGTGATTTTTTTCACATTAAATGCTTTTTTTTGCTATTTTTTCTTAAAATTAATAGCTTTTTTCTTGACAATAGTTAATTTAGCTATTAAGATTACATAACAGTGTGATATATTTCACAATCAGAGGAGTGTTATTTGATACCAGATCCAACCAAAATGAGACTTATTCAATTAGCAAGACTACTATCACAAATTAAAGAAACTCATATAACCTCTGTACACATTGAAGATGTATGTGGATGGAAAGACACCACAGTTCGAAAGGACATTTCTTACGTTTTAAAAAAACATCCAGTAAAAAGCGCCTCAAACGGATACAACCGACAAGAATTATTAAACGCAATTCTTTTTACACTACAAAATAACTCTGAAAATTTATCCGTAAAGAAAAGCTGCTGCATAGTAGGACTTGGAAAAATAGCTCAAGCACTAATACAATCACGAGAATTTGATCTTTCAGAGTTTACAATCATTGCTGGATTTGATGAAAGCGTAAACAGGGTTGAAACCCTCAATGCACCTTTTAAACTCTTTGTAACAAAAGAGCTAGAAACAAGGCTACAATCTATGAACATCGAATATGCAATACTTGATGTTCATGATAATGACGCACCGCAAATCGCAAAAAGACTTTTTGAATGCGGCATAAAAGGCATTGTTAACTATACAAATGCCATTCTTCCAGCCGGGGAGATTACAAAAGTACAAAACGTATCGGTTATTGCAGCATTGCAAAACCTAGCGTATTTTTAAAAGAGAGGTTATTATGAGAGTACACAATTTTTCAGCAGGTCCATCTTGCTTACCAGAAGAGGTTTTAAAAGACATCCAGCAAGAATTACTGGACCACGGCGGATCAGGCCAAAGTGTTATGGAAATGAGCCATCGCTCAAAACCATTTGAGGCAATCATTGCAGAAACAGAGGCGAAACTGCGAAATCTAATGTCTATCCCACAAAATTACAAGGTCCTATTTTTACAAGGGGGAGCAAGCACCCAATTTGCTATGATTCCTTTAAATTTAAAATCAATTGGTAAAGCAGCGTACATCAACACAGGTGTTTGGGCAAAAAAAGCAATAAGTGAAGCAAAAAAATACCTTAGTGTGGATGTAATAGCAACAGGCGAAGACAAAGGTTTTTTATCTATTCCAGAGGTCGATACAATTGAGGGGGATTACGACTACGCACACATCACTCTTAACAACACAATAATGGGCACTCTTTTTCATTCGATTCCAAAAATGGGAAAAAGAAATGATGGAACAAACATCCCTCTAATAGCAGATGCATCAAGCTGCATTTTATCAGAACCTCTCGACGTTGCACAATTCGCTCTTATTTATGCTGGAGCACAGAAAAACCTAGCCCCAGCAGGAGTAACGCTCGTTATCATTAGAGATGACTTAATTACAGATTCACCATTTGACTTTACACCTACAATGCTTAGCTACAAAACACACGTTGAATCTGAATCAATGTACAATACGCCGCCTTGCTGGAGCATCTATGTAATGGGAAAGGTTCTCACATGGATTGAAAATAATGGTGGAGCAGAAGGAATGAAAAAGAAAAACACAGAAAAGGCTCAAAAGTTTTACGACTACTTAGATAACAGCCCTTTCTACTTTGCTCCTGTGGAAAAAAACAGCAGATCGTTAATGAACATACCTTTTTTAACCAAAGAAACAGATGAGGAAAAATCAAAAATCTTAAACAAGCTATTTGTAAGCGAAGCTGAAAAAAAAGGACTTATGAACCTTGCTGGCCACCGTCTAGTTGGCGGAATGAGAGCATCAATATACAATGCAATGGGCATAGAGGGCATTGATGCTTTAATCAAATTTATGGAAGATTTCGCAAAAGAAAATTTAGCTTAATTATTACAGGAGAAAGTACATGTACAAAATACAAACATTAAACAAAATATCAGCAAAAGGCTTAGACGAGTTTGAAAGAGAAAACTATGAGGTAGCATCAGAAATACTCAATGCAGATGCAATACTGCTTCGCTCATTTGATATGCACTCATTAGATATTCCCAAAACATTAAAAGCAGTGGCAAGAGCTGGGGCCGGAACAAACAACATACCTATAGAGGCAATGAGTGAAAAAGGAATTGTTGTATTTAACACCCCTGGCGCTAACGCAAATGCCGTAAAAGAACTTGTAATGGCCGCCTTGTTTTTTTCTAGCAGGCCAATCATTCAAGCACACGAATGGGCTAAAACATTGCTACCAAACGGCTCAGACATACCTGATTTAGCTGAAAAAGGAAAGTCTCAATTCGTAGGGCCAGAAATCAAAGGAAAAACACTCGGTGTTATAGGGCTTGGAGCTATAGGAGCAATGGTTGCAAATACAGCTAGCGAGCTCGGCATGAAAGTAATAGGCTTTGACCCGTACATCTCGATTGATAATGCATGGGCTTTAAGCAGAGCAATTAAAAAAGCTGAAAGCTTAGATGCACTACTTTCTAAAGCAGATTACATCACACTACATTTACCTCAAAACAAAGATACCAAAGCACTTATAAACGAAGATAGAATTTCTTCAATGAAAAAAGGTGTAAGGGTTCTAAACTTTTCTCGTGGCGGACTTGTTGTAAACGATGATATAATTACTGCACTTAAAAATGGTAAAATCGCATGCTTTGTAAGTGACTTCACTGATGAAGATTTATTACAATGTCCAAATGTCATCTGCCTTCCACACCTTGGAGCTTCAACTCCTGAAGCTGAAGACAACTGCGCTGTAATGGCCGTAAACCAACTGAGAGAATTTTTAGAAAAAGGAACAATAATAAACTCAGTAAACTTCCCTAAATGCAAAATGGACAATCCCATACCTCAAAATGGAACTCGACTTGCAATTTCTAACAAAAACATTCCAAACATGGTTGGGCAAATTACAACAGTTCTAGCAGAAGCGAAACAAAATATTTCTTCGATGATAAATCACAACAGAGATGATATAGCATATAACTTGATTGATATTGAAGGTATTGTTGAAGAAGACACCCTTGATACTCTTCGAGCAATTGAAGGGATTATTAATGTGCGCAGTATAATGGAAAACGAAAAATAAGTATTATTTTTCAATAAAAAGATAGTGGCTGTGTTTTTTTTGAAATGCAGCTGCAAAGTTTTCCTTATGCTCGCTTTGATAATGCTTTAGAACATCCCAGTCTGTATCAAAATCAGGAAACGCAAAGCCAACCACATTTTTACAATCTTTAATCCGTCGTGCTAAGTGCAAAAAAGATGCCGTAAAGGTTTCAAAAAGCTCTGTTTCGGATTTTTCATTCATAAGCTCAGAATCAGAACAGCCCCAAAACGCACCATTACCTGAAAAACGATTTGGAACAATAAGAACTTGACTATCTCCAAGCCCCTTTATTTCTAAGCGAAGCGAAGCTAAAAAAGCTTCGTCATATACTTCAGCCCCTGCCTTTTCTATTTCATCCCAAAAAATGATTTTTTTAGTAAAACTAGTTACACTATTTGACATCACTACCTCTATTGCACGATTCAACAAAACAATGACTATACACAACAAAGCCACTGCCCATAAAGGGAGTGACTTTTCGAGTATTTTCACTTTTTCTCATGATTATTAGTCAGTGAGAATTTTAATAATTTCAGCCTTATCGCTTGTTGTTAAAATCTTTTGGCGCTTTTCAGCACTTTTAAATAAAAGACTAATTTCTGCCAAAAACTGAAGATGAGGGCCTGTTTTATTAACAGGAGACAATGTCATAATAAAAATACGACATGGCTCTTGGTCAAGTGAATCAAAATCAACTGGATTATCAGAAATACCAATACAAGCAACAAGTTCATTTACTGTGTCAGTTTTTCCATGAGGAATAGCAATCCCATGCTTCATTCCTGTTGACATTTTTCTCTCGCGATCAAGCACACATTCTCTGGCAGCACTTTTATCAGTAATTTTGCCAGCCTTAACAAGGATTTCAAGCATTTCATCGATAATGCCTTCTTTTGATGTACCCTTTAAGTTGAGTTCAACTGTTTCGGGTGTTAATACATTTCGTAAATTCATATTTCTATATTAAAGGTAGAATGGTCAAATGTCAAGCTTTAAATTGCTGTTTTTTTAATTTTTTTATAAATATTTTTTTATGTATTTTCAAAAACCAAAGTATATGGTATAGTGTACCTATGGATATAATTGAAAAGTTTTATGCCGACATAGACAGGATAAAAAAACACGACAGACTTGACAATGGGGGAGATTATGACCCAACTCGTACTTGCAAAACAATTTGCAAACATTTCGCCCAATTAAACAAAGACCTATCCCCTCTTCCCGAAAGCATAGCCGATTACTGGTTTGAGACATACATCATAAAGTCAACAAACATTAAAGCAGAACCAACTGAAAAAAACATCACATGGCTCGGAGCAACGCTATGCCTTTTGGAAGGCGACTTTTTTCATCAAGCAAATGACACCGAAAAAGAAGCCCTCTCTTTTGATGACTGGAAAGAAATCTGCACATTAGTAAACTGCGAGGCAGAAGACTTGCCCATTGAAGTTCTAAGCTCACTTATGAGTGTGTTCACCGAAAAGAAAGTTTTATGAAACCAATACTTTTGCAGTATAATGCGTGTATACAATGCCCCAGAGCTTGTGGCATAAACAGAAACAATGGGGAAAAAGCCTTTTGCAACGAAGACTCTCAATTAAAAATCGGTAGTGCATGTCTCCATTTTGGAGAAGAACCTGTGATAACGGTACAGGGAGGATCAGGGACCATCTTTATAAGCGGTTGTAATCTAGGCTGTGTGTTTTGTCAAAACTACCAAATATCAAAGGAAGGCATGGGAAAAACAGTAACCCCGCAAGAGTTTAGTAGTATTTGCCTTGCACTTCAAGAAGCTGGCGCTGAAAACATTAATATTGTAACAGGAAGTCATGCCATACCAGCTTTAGCACACGGACTAAAAGAAGCAAAAAAACAAGGGCTTACAATCCCGATTTGCTGGAACTCATCGGCCTTTGAAACCTTAGAAGCCTTAGAACTACTTTCGGATGTAGTAGACATATGGCTTCCAGATTTAAAGACATTAAACAACAATATTTCTAACGATTTATTTTTTACAAAAGACTACGCAAAAACTGCAACTGAAGCAATTACTAAAATGATTAAAATGGCACCTCTGCAGCTAGAAAGTGTTACAAAAAATAATCAGTCAACTGAAAAAATGCTTTCAGGGGTTATCATCCGCCACCTTGTCTTACCTTCTTTTATCCAAGACAGCTTTGATGTACTCGATTGGCTAAAACTCAATGCTGATGGAAAAGCTTGCATTTCAATTATGAGTCAATACACTCCAATAAAAAAACTATCATCTAACAAAGCACCAAACAGACCTGTTTCACAAAAAGAGTTTTCAGATATCGAACAATCAATACACAATTACTGTTTTGAATACTTATTTTATCAAGAATTAATCGAAGACGATACATGGCTACCAGACTTTGATAGAACTCAACCATTTTCAAATGAACTAGCAAAACCCATTTGGCATTGGAAAAAGGGATTTATTTAGTTCTTTTCATTTACAAATTTGTAAATATGGTATATACTATAGATACAATTTTTTGGAAGAGGATTATAAAATGATGGAATTTCATGTGTCACGAGTTATTAGGGATAAGTGTAACTTTTCCCTTCCTTTATTTTCAACAAACGGCAACGTGGTTTTTTCTAATTTTAAGAATGTCCGCCTCTTTGCAAAAAAAATAAATGAAACACTAAACCCTGTAGCAGAGCCTACAAAATACATAAAAGCAGGACAGCTCAATGCAATGGGCTTAATAGACGAAATTTATCATATAGTCTGTGAAAGCTTTCGTAATTCAAAAAACAAACAAGCCTTTGAAGAACTCCTTGAAAACTTAGAAACAACGCTTGGAAAAGACAAGACAGACACACTACTTTTAGATTTCACAAAAGAGTTTCCACCTGTTGCGGTATACCAAAATAAACTGTCCGAAAAAGACTACCTCTTAGAAGGTAGCAAGAAAAAACAAAACTCAATATCAACTGTTGAAGAATTAATGGTTTTGGTACTTGCAAATGAAAACCCGGCCTTTGAACCTTTCTACGTACTTTTTAATGACAATAAACTTAAAAAAAATGCATCGTACAAAAAAGCATGGTCTATGATTCAAACTTTTTTTGACACTCAGCCGTACTATGGGCCAAATCATACAGATTTAGTTTCTATGCTTCGAGAGCCAATCATAGCAAGCCCAGATAGTCTTAAAGGCCAGCTTGATTACATAAGAACACACTGGAAAGATTTTTTATCAAACCATATTCTGCGCCTCCTTTCTGGAATCGACATGATGACAGAAGAAGAAAAGCCAGGGTGGAGCGGACACTTTTCTGGTCCACCTCCTATGGAAACATACAATTATGATTCTTTATTGCATGAATACGAGCGCTTTAGCCCAGACAAAGACTGGATGGGAAATGTTGTACTTATGGCTAAAACAGTCCTTGTTTGGCTTGATCAACTTTCAAAACAATATAAGCAAGAAATAACGAGACTCGATCAAATTCCTGATGAAGAACTCGACAACCTTGCTCTTCAAGGATTTACATCTCTCTGGCTTATAGGCCTATGGGAGAGATCATGGGCAAGTAAAAGAATAAAGCAAATAAACGGAAATCCAGAGGCAACTTCCAGTGCCTATAGCTTGCATGATTATGAAATTGCAGAAAACCTTGGAGGATGGGAAGCACTAGACAATCTACGCAAAAGATTGTCATATCGAGGTATTCGCATTGCAGCCGACATGGTACCAAACCATACCGCGATGGATTCAAAATGGGTTGTTGAAAAGCCACACCTATTTATACGAACCCATGATTGTCCATTTCCAACATACACATTTAATGGCGAAAATCTTTCTTTAGATCCCCGTATTAGTATTTTTTTAGAAGACCGCTATTATTCAAAAACAGATTGCGCTGTTGTATATAAAAGAGTAGACAATACAACGGGGGATACATGCTACTTATATCACGGAAATGATGGAACAGGAATGCCGTGGAACGATACAGCTCAAATAGATTTTTTAAACCCTGAAGCAAGAGAAGAAGTTATTCAAAAAATATTACATGTAGCAAGAAATTTTTCAGTTATTCGATTTGATGCTGCAATGGTTTTAGCAAAAAAACATATACGTCGCCTTTGGTTTCCCGCCCCAGGACAAGGCGGAGACATAGCAAGTAGAGCAGAACACGCTATAAGCGATGAAGCTTTTGACGCTGCAATTCCAAATGAATTTTGGCGAGAAGTTGTAGACAGAATCGCAACAGAGATCCCCGACACACTTTTACTGGCAGAGGCCTTTTGGATGATGGAAGGATATTTTGTTCGAACACTTGGAATGCACAGAGTATATAATTCTGCATTTATGAACATGTTAAAAACAGAAGAAAACAGTAAATATCGTTCTACAATAAAAAACACCATAGAATTTGACCCTCAAATTTTGAAACGCTTCGTAAACTTCATGAATAACCCTGATGAAGAAACCGCTGTTGCACAATTTGGAAAAGGCGACAAATACTTTGGTGTTTGCACTTTAATGGTAACAATGCCTGGACTTCCTATGTTTGGACATGGACAAATAGAAGGGTATGGCGAAAAATATGGAATGGAATACACAAAGGCCTATTGGGATGAACAAAAAGACTTCGACCTAATTGACAGGCATAAACATGACATATTTCCATTAATGAAAAAACGCTATTTATTTTCACAAATTGAAAACTTCCGTTTATATGATGTATGGACTGACAATAATGTAAATGAAAACATTTTTGCCTATTCTAATCGATTTGAAGATGAAAAAAGTATTGTCTTTTATAATAATACATACGAAAGAGCTTCTGGCTGGATTTCACAGTCTTGTCAATATGCAGTAAAAGATGAAAACGGAAACATACAAAAACACACGCAACATATAGCACAAGCTATTGCCCTTACAAATGATACAAAACATTACTGCATTTTTAGAGAACAAAAGTCAGGATTATGGTATATACGCTCAAGCAAAGAGCTTTATGAAAAGGGTATCTTTTTATATTTAAATGGTTATGAATACCAAGTCCTCATGGATATATCAGAAGTGCAAGATGATGACACAGGAATGTACCACGTTCTTTGCAAGGAACTTGACGGTCAAGGTGTTATTGACATTGACGTTGCTTTAAAAGAAGTATTTCTAAAAGATCTCTATACTAGTTTACAAAAATTTGCAAGCATACAGTTTTTTGATGGGATAGCTGAACTTTGCGCCCCACACCTTATAAAAACTGCCTCCGCAAAAGAAACACAAAAAAAGCCTCTCTCTATCGAGCAACTATTAAAAACATCAAAACCTGCAGGTCTTGAATATATAAACATGCTAGAAACTTTTATTGAAGGAAACTACGGATCTACAACAGTACTTCCAAAAAACACAAAAAAACGAATATGCAATCCAAAACGAGTGTGGGAAAAATTTGAAGAGTCAATAAAAACCCTTGTAACGTTATGCGACAATGCAAGAAGCTCCGATGGAGCAAAAAATACACTTATAGTTCGTTTATATCAAAGCATGTTGTCTCGTCCATACATGAGTGAAATACTTGGCGGATTTTGCATTTTATTTATCCTGCGCGAAGTTCTTGGCACAGGTGCAACAGCACAAAACACACGAAACCTTGTTCAATTATGGTGCTTAGAACGTAAGATGCGAGATATTCTTGTTGCCATGGGCAAACCTTCAAAAGATATGTACTATCAGTTTAAAATGTTTTTAGCTGTAACAGATTTCTGCGATATAAAAATTGATACAAAGGATTTACAATTTACCGCTTGGAAATCAATGGGAAAATTTGTACAGAAAGATATTGCCATGCCTTTACTCGGGATGAATATGTTTAACGATGTTCTATGGTTTAATAAAGAAAAAGCACAAGATATTGTCTGGGCTTCTACAATGTTGTATACCCTCTTTAGCGCCAACGAAAATCAATACGAAAGCTTAAACAAACTTTGGGATGGTATATTAGAAGCCATAGACAACTCAGAGTATAAAATTGATAACTTACTGAACATTTTAAAGCCAAAATCGGTAATAAAAAAACAAAAGGCAACTACTAAAAAAACGTAATTTACATCTGATTTAATTCATTAAGAATTGCTTCAACAGCTTCAATGCTTGCAGGTATACATTTTTTTGGCTTTATTGGCTCAAACACAGACAATAGTTTCTCGCTCATCTTTGGAGACTCTCCACACAACGTCCGTATTGCTTTTGTAGAAAGAGAAGGATCCTTAAAAGAAACCAATACCAAGGTAGTACCATCTTCTTTGTGGATTAACCCAGTCTTTGTTGCTGCAGCATAGGCCTTTGCTGTTTCACAATCATAGAACATTCCATATTTTGTAAATAGTGTTTGTGACGCCTCTGCTAACTCTGCATCATTTACTGGAGCTGGAAATACAAGAGCCTTCATAACAGCAGCATTAGCAGCAAAAATTTCTTCGAGTCTTTCAATACTTGAAGGTTCAACAGGATCTGCAGGGCCTCGTTTTGCAAGTGGAACAAGAGAATCCAATACAGAACATTTTCCCATGCTATCTTGGGTTAGGGCAGAAGTACAATTTGTTATCATTCCATTCAATGGCAAAGAATAGCGCCATGCGTACATACCAGCCGTTAAGTTTCCATAATTTCCTGAATGCAAAGCATAATACAGCTCATCATTTAAAGTATTCTTTAAACGCGAAAATGCGTACATATATAAAAATGTGTGTGGTAATAATCGCCCAATATTTGCCGTATTTGCCAATGTTAATGAATGTTTTTCTATCAAGTCTCTTTTACTATATATTTTACGAGTAAGTTCATAACAAACACTCTTATCCCCATCAACTTCTACAGGGTATATATTGCCTCCATTCCAAACACAATCTTCATCCTTGTAGCCCTTACTTGTACCTTTTGCAAACAGCAAAATAGCTTTTATATTTTTTTTACCTCTAAGAGCACACGTAATTGCAGCCCCCGTTTCTCCGTCTGTCGATGCCAATACTACTGCATTTGTCTCTTTCATTAGCAAAACATGTTCAAGGCAAGAAGAAAGATATGACAAACCAAAATCTTTATGATTTCCTGTTGGACCGTGAAATAATTCTAATACGTAAAAATTATCATCTAACTTTCGTAATTCGGGGCTAAAAGTAAAGGCCTGGTTTGCAATGGACTCACTAATAATTGGACTAAACTCTTCTTTTATCAATGCAGACGTTAGAGAACCTGCAAGTGAAGCAAACGAGGTTTTTTCGTTTAAATGTGAAACCCACGGGCGCAAGTCCTCTGGGTAGGCAGGAACATATAAGCCCCCGTCAGTCGGCAAACATTGTAATATTGCATTCGAAAACGATACTTGCTCGGAATTATTTCTTGTACTCACAAATTTCAAAATTTATTCCCCTTATTATTTTTGCAGTTGGTATTTTGTAACAAAGCCTATAGGACGATACGTCATTTTAGCCTGTCTTAATCCTTCATCACCTAAATCCTGTTCTCTGTTAATATACACTACACTATCTGGCAGTGATTGCGCTGTTGCCCTATTAACATATTGATATACTCCCTTGTAATTGTCAAGACCTTTTTCAAAGTGCACAACAAACATTTTTCCCTTAGCAATATATTCACCCAAGGCCCAAGCCACAGGTTTTGAATCTGCATAGACTATCCATCCATGTTGTTGCTCTGTAAATGCCAATATTGAAAGAGCCGAAAAACACTGCTCATAATCGGTTGGCAATCCTTCAGGGCGAGTTTTTTGCCACTCATCTAAAACATCCCCTGCATCCGCTGCAGTTGATATGTCTAATGGCTTTATGGTGCACGTGTATGTATTCTCAAAATTATTTGCCAAATTTCTTTTTTTATGCAAAGACTTCCCCGCAAGACTTGCGAGTTTTTCTCTCAAATATAAATAGTCTGCGTTGTTTCTATCGTCAAATGGCTCACATTGCAGTTCTGAAAAAATATTCGAGCATGAATCGTATACATCCTGTGATATATGCTTCCACCTTCCAAACATTTCTAATAAACGTGTAACAGACGCTTTACATGGGCAGCCACCAAACACACAAAAAAAAGCACCTTGTGCATCTTTGCCACTCAAAGCAAACATATTATCACCGAGATCACTTATTTCATAACTATATTTTTTTTGGTGTAGTAAAAGAGAAAGAAATGTAAACTCAGAAATTCCACCTTCTAAATTATTTAAATAGGGATATAATTGATTATGCATGTATGAAGTAATTACTTCAAATGTAGGAAATTGTGGAATGCTTTTCATCTAATACAGAATACTCCTTTTGTTAAGAAAAGTCAAAAAAAACAAACATTTTTAAGGCTTCTGTGACTACATTACCGTGTATCTTTATATATATAGTATAACACAATAAATGAAAACAATAAAGGCTCTATCCCACGAATGTTTTTTTTATTAAAAATTAATACACAGATTTTAATGGATTTTTTTTCCAAATTATGATAAAATATACCTATGTATGGAGGTACATTTTTATGAACATAAAAAAATTACTTTTTTGCGTAACTCTTAGTGTGTCATGTATGTTTGCTTTTGCATACAACCCACCACTCTCTGGCGAAAATGTATATAATTTTTCTAGCCCTTCGATGGTTTCAGCAGAAGCATCAGTTGCAGGTGGTTCTTTTTTTCAAGTAAACCCAGAACACCTTAGCTTAAATCCTGCTATCGCAGCAACAGAACAACGCGTTATAGTTTCTGCAGGATATTCAGCTCTAATAGGTAAAAATAAAACAAATAACTTAGGGCAAGCTTTTACTATGGGAGCAATCATTCCCTCTAGATTCGGTGTTTTTTCGGCTTCTACACAAGGGGCCTTTATGCATTTTGATGATATGACACTTGGAAACACCCTCACACTACGAGGCTCCTTTTCAAAAGATATATTAGATTCATTATACGTTGGATTTGGTGTAGCAGGAGGATTTGGAGTTGATTGGGCTTTATACGCCGATGTTGGAGTAGTGTATGTTCCAGACGAAATTTCTTGGCTTCCCTTTATGAGTGACATTAGACTTGGTGCATCACTAACACAATTGGGAAAAACATTCCTTGCCAACACAACAGGCGTTAAAGGTATAGATAAAACAACAACAGCATATCCTTCAATGATTACACCCCGCCTTGGTTTTGCAGGAACATTGTTTCAACTAGAGCGAGTTAAGTCAGGTATTTCACTTGATGTGTCTTTCCCTGGAGTTCAAAACGTTGTGTTTGATACAAATTTGCGCTTTGAGTTTTTAGATATGATTAGCGTCTCTACTGGCTGGCAATTCAACTTAGTAGAAGCTGGACAAGGCAAAGCAAATTATTATCCGAGTGTTTCAATCGGTGCAAAATTTGATTTTACAGCAGAAGATGATTCCTTTTTAGCTAAGCAAGGGCTAAAAGAAAATGGCATTACTGCATCTGGAACATTTAAAGCTTTAAGTAATGATATAACAATTATTTCTGCAGGAGCATCTACCTACTTAGGACTAGAAGATACTGAAGCACCTGCAATCATATTATGGGAGGAATAATGATCAAGAACAATAAACCTCAATTTTTTAAAAAGAGCATTCTTCTCTTTTTAATGCTATTTTTTTCTTTTGGTATACAGGCTCAAACAAGGGAGCCTGTGTATATTTCACCAAACAATGATGGTGTACAAGATGAATTAACCATTCCTTTGGCAATACGCGAAAGAAGATATGTTAGTGAATGGGCTTTAGTTATTGAAGATTCTAATAATAACGTTGTAAGAACAGTTGGCAATAAAGTTGCCCTACCTGAAGACTTAAACTTTTTTAGTTTTTTCCGCCAATTGTTCGCCCCAAAAGAAGGTGTTGCAATTCCAAGTGAAGTTGTGTGGAACGGTGTTTTTGACTCTGGTGAAGTTGCTCCAGATGGAATATACACCTATTTTGTTCGTGCTACTGACGACAATGGAAACGAAAGCAGAACCTCTTCGTATACTGTCGTTGTTGATAATACACCTCCCTCTATATCAATTACCCAACCTTCTGAAAGTGCAAAAATTTTTGGCGGAAGCAATAGAGAAGAAATAGCGATTTCTCAAAGTGGATCTAGAGAAGACCTTTGGACAGGACAGGTGCTTGATAGCAGAGGCACTGTAGTAAGAACATACACATGGGAAAACTCATCTCCTCAACAATTTGAATGGGATGGAAAAACTGATAGCAACGTTGCTGTTGAACAAGGTGTATACTCATATCGAATCGTTTCTAGAGACAGGGCAGGAAACGTAAATAAAAATGCCCAGGTTACAAATATTATTTTTGATGCAGTTCCTAGGGCTGTTAACATGATGGTGCAAGGAAGTCCTTTTTCGCCAAATGCCGATGGTGTACAAGATGAAATAGCAATCTTGCCTTCAATGTCTACAACCTCTGGCTTAATTAACTGGAAAA
>CAYJIS010000014.1:0-33802 GCA_964370315.1 uncultured Treponemataceae bacterium | reverse complement strand
TTTTATCAACCATGACAGTTCTTGAAAATGTTATGCTTCCCCTACGCTACCAAGGCTTAGAAATTGAAGACAGAAAAATACGGGCCAAAGAAGTACTAGACCAAGTAGGACTAGCAGACAGAATGGGGCACAGGCCAAATGAATTATCAGGTGGGCAAAAGCAGCGAACAGCCATAGCAAGAGCATTGGCAGCTCGCCCCGAAATAATATTAGCAGATGAGCCAACTGGAGCATTAGACTCTAAAACAGGTAAGTCTGTTATGAATCTTTTTCGAGAAATAAATAGCTTAGGTACAACGGTAGTTATTATTACCCATGACCCTGGCATTGGCCACAGCGCAAACCGTTGCATAGAAATTTTAGATGGCAATATTGCATCTGATAAAAAATCCAATACAAAGCTAGCAAGCCATTAACAAAGGGATACAAAATGTTTGAAGATTTATTAAATGCATTTCAAAATTATAGACTCAATAAAACACGTACAATTTTATCTCTTTTAGGTGTAATTATAGGTGTTGCAGCTGTTATAGTTATTACAACTTTAGGCCAAAGTGCAACGGCAAATATGGCGGAAACCTTTGGTGATGAAGGGCTCGATATCTTAGAAATTCGTCGAGGGCAGGCAGTCAGAGCATCACGCGGCGCAATAGTATTAAACTTTGATGAAGCTTTTAGAGAAGACATTTGGAATAATACAGAAAATCTTGATGCAATTTATTTTGAAAATAACTTAAGCTCAACATTGCGCTATGGGCTTACTGAGTACTCTGGTAGTGCTAAAGCTATTGAAGAGGGCTATTTACAAAGCGTTGGAGCAGAGCTTGCAGATGGCGAGTGGTTTAGTATTACCGACGATGAGCTTGGAATGCAAAAGATTATTCTAGGACACGATATAGCTGAAACTTTTTTTCCTGATGAAAGTGCAGTTGGAAAAACGCTTATGCTCGATGTTTCAAGCGGGAGTGCACGCAATAAATTCTTTGGATTTGAAATTGTTGGCGTCCTTACCGACAAAGAAGGAAGCGGATGGGAAGATTTTAATTCGTCTTATTATATTACGCAAGGCTTTTATGAAAAAAAAGTTCAACCTAATGCAAATGCAGCAGGGGTAAAAATAAAGGTAACAAGTCAAGACTATACAACTGAAGTATCTGAACAAATTGAAGCCTATGTTGAAAGTTTATACAATTCTGAAGATGTTCTTTATGTGTGGTCTATGGCAAGTATGCTCGAAAACTACAACGAGCTTATGACTACTATGAGCCTTTTACTTTCAAGTGTTGCCGCTATTTCCCTTTTAGTTGGAGGAATAGGCATTATGAACATTATGATTGTTACCGTTACAGAGCGCAAAAAAGAAATAGGTATTAGAAAAGCATTGGGCGCAACCCCCTTTGCTATTCGAAGCCAATTTTTGGTAGAGTCAGCTGCAATTACCCTTATTGGAGGATCTCTTGGAATAATACTTGGGCTTATCTTAAGTTTTATTGCAACAAGAATACTTGGTTGGGTATTTGGCATACAGTGGATAGCCGTATTACTTGCCTTTTTATTCAGTGTTTTTGTTGGCGTATTCTTTGGGTATCACCCAGCATCGAAAGCGTCAAAGTTAGATCCAGTAGAGGCATTGGCAAGCGAATAGTTTATAAAAAATTTATATTTATTTAAGAAAAGTTAAAGCCATGTTGTGTACAATACCAAAAGGGTTAGAGGTATAACATGACAATTAAAAAAAGCTTATTACTTTCAAATATATTACTTATAGGTATTCCAATACTGTTTTTTGTGATTTATGGGGCAATCCTATTTAGTAGCATTGGAAACAGGCACTGGACTTCTTTAAATGAACTGTTTGAGGGAGATGAAAATATTCACTCGGCAAATAGTTTACTCTATGCATACAGTAACGAAATTGCCAGTTATGATTGGGATCGATATTTCGAATTAGGCGATAATGCAAAAGATTTTCTAAAAAAAGAAGAAGACAAAGATTTTTTTAAACAAACTGAAATATTAAATAAGTTAGAAAGTGAACTTTTGCGCTTAGGTTACTCATTTCGTGTGCAAAAAGATGGTAAGACATTATATGGTACATTAAAGAACACACCTGCACTTCAAAATTTCATCGAGCAAACAAAAGACATGGACAATACCATTGTTTCAAGCAAAGAAGAAGCCTACATAAAGCAAACATACAACAATGTTATTGTATATGCAGAAAAGGATTTTCGAAATACTCCTCCTAGGCCATCATATATTTTTCAATACATATTTGAAGCACTCATATATTTTCTTGCATCCCTTTTACTCATTATTGTTGTTGTAAACACCGCAATTACAAAAATAAATAGTAAGATGGTACTTGCACCCCTCAATAAGTTACATCACGCAACAGACCAAATTGCACAAGGTAACTTTGATGTAAAAATAGATTACAAAAAAGATGACGAGTTTTTACAAGTATACAAAAGCTTTGACAACATGAGAGAAAGCTTAAAAATGTCAGTGCAAGAACGCATAGAAATTGAAAACTTTAGAAAAACTCTTATAGCTGATATTTCACACGACTTTAGAACACCTCTAACATCTATAAAAGGATATGTAGAAGGACTTATAGATAATATTGCAAATACGCAAGAACAAAAGAAGCGCTATTATAAGGCCATATATACGAGTACAATAGATTTAGAAAACCTTGTAAACAATTTGGCGACCCTTTCTAAGCATGATAATAAAACCTTTGTATTCAAGCAAAAAGAAATAGATATTATTTCGTACATAAATAATTTTGTAGAAATTCGTGAAAACGAAATGCTACAAAAGAATATTCACATTTGCGTTCATCATAAAATGCATACTCCCCATATTGTAAATCTTGATACAAATGAGTTTTCACGTGTCTTATTAAACATTATAGAAAATAGCTCAAAACACAGAGCCCATGAAAAAGTGCACATTTCTATCATTACAAAAGCTGATGGTGATGCCATTATAATTAGCATTGCTGATGACGGAGAAGGAGTCAGTGAAGCTTCACTTGAAAAGTTGTTTTTGCGCTTTTACAGAGAAGATTCATCTAGGGATAGGAGTTCTCAAGGCCATGGACTCGGACTCGCTATTGCTAAACAAATAATAGAGGGACACAACGGCACGATTGAAGCTCAAAATGATAATGGCTTAAAAATGATACTTACCTTACCACTCATAAAAAAATTGCGCATAGAAGGATAATATGAAGAAAGTTTTAATTATAGAAGATGACACCCTCATTTCAGATTTACAAAGAGACTATCTAGAAGCATCGGATTTTCAAGTTACAACAGAAAGTGATGGAGAAAGAGGTTTAAAACTTGCTCTTAATAATACTTATAACTTAATCGTTCTCGATGTAATGCTTCCAAACAAAACAGGTTTTGAAATTTGTAAAGAAATACAAAAGGTTAAGCAGATCCCTATTATCTTTGTTACGGCGAAAAAAGAAGAAATTGATACCATAAGAGGATTGTCTCTTGGGGCAGTAGATTATCTTGTAAAGCCATTTTCACCTGCAGTACTTGTTGCGAGAGTAAAAAGTCATATTGCAAACTATGATAGATTAACAGGCGAAAACAAAAAAATACCAGATAATGAGATAACAATTGGAAACATGCGTATTATCCCTAAATCAAGAAGGGTATTTATTGCGTCTAAAGAAATTTCCCTAGCTCACAAAGAATACGAAATTCTCTATCTTATGGCAACAAATCCAGATACCGTTTTCTCACGAGAAAAACTATTTGACAGAATTTGGGGCGAAGACACTTATGGAGACATTGCAACTGTTACCGTCCATATAAATCGCCTACGTGAAAAAATAGAAATAGATAGCTCTAACCCTATATTTATTCAAACCGTCTGGGGTGCAGGCTACCGCTTTTCCATTCCTCTATAAAAGCCATATAGATTGGTCATCGGTGTCAACACATAGGTTGACACCTTACAATGCCAGTAGGGTTCGACCTGTGTGTCGAGCATCCATTACGCAGATTATTATTTTTGAATATTGGAGTACCCTCGAACTCACCACAAGATGGCTACAAACAAAAATGTTTTATATTTTTAGCGCAAAAGAGTTTCATTTTAACACAGTATCTTAGTGGTGTGTTCTAGTAGAAATCCTATAAATCTGAGTAATCTGTGGATATACTTAACCAATAAGTTTATATTTCTGTTATATTTTTTTACGTTTTGTTTAGACTTCTGTTATTGTCATGTAATGAGAGTCGTGTAGATTATGTTCATACAATGAATGTTGTAACAAAGAGGAAAGATAAACGCTAGTTTATCTACTACAAAAAAAGAAACGTTGTTTTTATTTTGAAAGTAAAACCTCAATAATATGATCACGTAAAACGTGCAAAAGGAGTTAATTATGACATTAACAAAGAAAATTGGAAAAACAGTATTGGTATGTATGCTTGCATTAATAAGCATGACAGGTATGGCTTTTGCCTCTGGTACTTCTGAACTCAGTCAAAGTCCTATTATTTCAGGAGGAGGATCTTGGATAGGCGTGATTGATGGTATTGCTATTGATTTAAATTTTAATACCAGCACAAACTCTATTGAAGGTACCGTAACAAACTTATTACCAAGCGATGTTTCTAATACAATACTTAGCATTAACAATGGACAAGGAACAAACGTTGCAAGCATTACGCTTGGAGTAATCGGAGATTTAGAGTTCAATGATATAGTTATTAAAGAAGATACCGCAATTATAAGCCGCTCATCTTCAGTTCCTGTAGCTTTATATCTAAGCAATGCCCAAGAACAATCTCTTTTAAATAATGGATGGTCAATTAGTATTGATTCAGACAATGCCCCTCGATATGGACTTTTTGAAAAAGGTGAACTTTTAGCTCTTGAGGCTACTTCTATTGCCGACTCCTTTGTAATAAATGAAAATGGCATACAAACTGTTATTAGTTATACACATGAAGACTATATTCTTGGAGGCCACATAACTAACTATACAAACCAAGAAGTCTCAAATCTAACTACAAATATCGCTCTTAGTAATGGAAGTGTATTAACTTATGATGGAGGAACCTTGCAACCAGGACAAACAGCCTTCATTGAATTTGGTGTTGAAGATGAATCAGGATTTACAATGTATGCAGTTGAAACTTCTTTTAACTAACCTATAACCCTCTATTATGTATGATGTCTAGTAGATAATTCTACTAGACATTTTTTTATCTAAACAAAGCCTTTTTTCCCATAGGATGATGTTCATAAGAAGGAATTGTCGTTAAAGCATTTTTTAAGGACTGAGTTTTTAGATAGCGTACGGCAGCATCACTTGCTAGTTTTCCGGTAATAATAGCTATAGGAACTCCTGCAGGACTAAAAGTCCATTGACCGGCTTGAAAAACATTTTTAAAAGGAGTTTTACTAGATTGAGAAATACTAATGGTTTTATTAATACACGGAATTATATCATTAGTGTGAGCCCAACCTGTAATTGCTCCTCCAGAGTTTCCAGTAACACGCTGAATTGTGAGAGGTGTAGAAACAAAGCTATCAATAACTGATGTAGCAATCTTTGGAAAAATTGATTTATCTAGAACCTTCAAAATTGTACTTTGTGCAAATTTCTTAAAATCTCCATACAACCCAACATTTTTTATTTTATTAACAACTTCGAAGTCCATTAATGTGCTTACTATAATCCCGGTTTTACCTTTTGGTGCAAGCTTGCTATCTCTTAATACTGGAATTGAAATCTCGTAAGTAGTTTTATTAAAGTACTCTTTACACCACTGTAGAAGTGCTTTTCCTTCCAATTCTAGGAAACATCGTTCATCACAATCCATGCTTAATAATCCATCACTTACTGGAGTATAAAAACTATGTGCACTACTCTTTTGCTCAAAATATTTCGGTGGTAAATCAATCGTTGCATATAATGTTAAAACAGAGTCTCCTCCTTTTAAATTTTCTAACTCTAATTGTTTTTCATATATTTTTTTCTTTGTTTTTATACAGGAAATTCTTTCTAAATTAATTATTCTATAAAAACTTTTTGTATCTGCTGCCCATACAAGTGTATTATAAGAATATTCTTTTCCTTTTTCATCAACTATAGTGTTCACCGATGGAGCAATACTGCTAACGCTTGAGCCAGTATTAATATGTCCTCCATGTAAAAGAATATAGTTTTTTATACTCTGTGTTAATGTTCCTACTCCTCCTTTAGGATACATATAATCACAATGGATATTAAAATAACTAAGTGCAAAAAATGCAGAACTGTCTTTAAAAAAATGTTGCCCGATCATATCTACAAGCTTAGGGTTTTTCGTAAACTTAAAAAGGTACTCATAAACGGGAACTTGTAATTCATTACATTTTTTTTGAGTAGTTATAAACTTACACATCCATGGAAAAAGTTCTTTGAAAATATAATCATAATCATTTTTAAAATCTTTAAACAAAGGATTGTCAATAGCATACATGTTATCCATATATATCATTATTTGTTTTATATGTGTGATAATTGTTTCTATATCCTTTATATTATCAGGAAATGTTTTATTAAGAAGTTTTTGATAATCGTTTATACTGTCTTTACTTGTGACTGAAATCATATTGTTTCCAATTCCTGTAGTAACAGGATTTTCTAAAAATTCTACATTTATCGATAAGTCCTTGAGCATTGAAAGTACGCCAGTCGAAACTTCAATTGCCCTAATACCACAATCAAACATAAAATCTTTGTACTTAAATGATTTAACCAAGCCCCCAACTTCGTTTTCTTTTTCAATAAGCAAGACATTTGCTCCATTCCTAGATAAGTACGCACACGTAGTTAAACCAGCAATTCCTCCACCTACAACAATAGCATCATAATGTTTCATATTTCCTCCTCACAGAATACACAACAAAATTTATCTTACAAGAATTGTTCTATCAACTTTATTGATTCCTCATATATCCGCTTCCCTTTCTCCCTATTTAATGCATGTCTTGCTGGTTTTTCCTCATATGTTAGATTAAAGTACCTTCCGCTTATAGTACTAAGGCTATCAGCTGCAGCAAGATAGTATATGGCATTACCAGCAATACTTGCATCTTTAAGAAAAATAGATGTTACATATTTTGTAAAAAATCTATAGAGCCATCCATTATTACTCCCGATAGCAGTTTTTACTTCACCAGGATGTATTGCGTTAATAGTAACACCCTGTGGCATAAAAATATCAGATAACTCCCACACACTCATTAATTGTGCTGTTTTTGATGCTCCATAGCCTCTTAATCCTGTATATATTCTTTTATCCCAATGTAAGTCTTCTTCTGACAAACCATTAAAACGATGCCCTTCTGAATTTACCTGTATTATCCGTGCTGGAGTACTTTTTATTAGACAATTTCCTAACAACAAAGTAAACAAAAGAGGCGCAAGATGATTAACACAAAACACAAGCTCAAATCCTTCATCGGTATATCGTTTTGTAGTAGAATGAATACCTGCGCAATTTATGAGTAGATGAATCTTTTTATACTTTTGTAATACTTCTTCTGCTGCTTTTTTTACGTCACCCAACCTACTAAAATCACTAATTACTATATCAATCGTTACTTTTGGATTAAGCAAAAGTAAGGTATCCTTTACAATCTCTGCCTTTTCCCCATTTCTTGCAACAAGGACAAGATTTGCATTATGTAAGGCGAGCTTCTTTGCAGCTTCCAAACCTACTCCCGAAGTAGCCCCTGTAATTACACAGTTTTTTTTATTTAAAGACACATTTGTAGTTTTTTGTTTCTTATTCCTGTTAACAAGGAATGAAAGTTCTTCTGGTACTACATAAGCCATACAACCTCCTTTTACTTACATCAACGTATTTTCTTTATCCAAAAAATCGACTCATAAAACTGCGATATAATTTTCGAAACCCAGGAATACCATTAAAAATATCTCCCCATAAATCATAATAGTCTCTTTGACTGATTATTTTTCCATTTTTCCCTAATGTTAATTTTGTAAAGCCAAAAATAGGTGTATCAGGTGACTTCCTAAATGACATGGTCATCTTCCAATCAAAAGCAATAACATTTCCATTTTGAATAATGTCATTTAAGTCCATCCGTAAACTGGTACATCGATTTGTTAAACGATTACACAAAGCTTTAAAGTTTTCAAAGCCTTCTATTCGCTGGATACAGTCTTGAAACACAACACTGTCATCATAATAGGGAAAAATATGGGTCCAATCGGGAAGTCCTTCGGCATTATACGTTTTAGACCACATAAATCTAACCGTATCAGGGCAAAGCTTTTTTTTAGGGGTAATTCTTGTCGCCTTGGGTATTACTACATCATTCATGTATACTCTCCTTTTTTCCACATATAAACCTTATTGAAATATTTTTCAATTTTATTTATTATACATAATTTTGCACATTTGTACAAGTTTAAATTTCGATTATTTCATTTTTTTTTATCCCTGCTTCTTCCTTCCCCCTTTACAATTACTTAAGAAACTGTTATATTATTAAAACGTGACACGGTCACAAGTTAAAACATCAAATATGGAGGAAACAATGGCGTTTTCACTTGAAATGTACCCAATTAGTTATATCGCAACATATAATCCAGATACAAAAACATGGAATGAAAAATGGGTCGAATTTGATAGAGTCTCTTACGCTGAACTTCAAAAAATGAGCGATGAAGAAAAGCAAAAAATACATGAAAATAGAAATCAATTGCATTTGCCATCAGTAAGTTATACGAGCCAATATGGATTTGGCTGTTTCGAAGGAATGAAGGGATTTCCAACAAAAGACGGCTCGGTTTGCATCTTCCGCCCAGATAGAAATGCAAAAAGATTTGCAAACTCAATGGAAGGTCTAATGTGCCCGCGTTTTCCTGAAGATATGTACTTAAAAGCCAGCGAAGAATTTATCAGACGAAACGCAGAGCTCGGTTATATACCAGAATACGACGAAGAATGGGAAAAAGACAACTATGCATCTGCAAAATCCATATATTTTAGACCTTTTATGAATACTGAAGGTGCAATAGGACTAGGGATTGCACAGACTCCAATGGTTGTAATTTGTGCGACTACGGTATCTTCATACTTCAAGGGTGGAAACTCTAAAGCTATAACAACAAAAAGAGTTAGAGCAACCCCAGGTGGAACAGGATGGATAAAGTGTGCTGCAAATTATGTTATTTCAATTTTAGCTAAAAAAGAAGCAGAGAATGCAGGCTATATGGAAGTTGTGTACCTTGATGCGGAAGAAAAAAAATATATACAAGAAGGATCATCTTGCAATATGTTCTTTGTATTAAAAGATGGAACACTTGTTACACCAGAACTCGGAGACACAATTCTTCCTGGAATTACACGAGAAAGCGTCCTTATACTTGCAAGTCAGCACGGAATAAAAACTCAAGAGCGCCTCATTTCGATAGATGAAGTAATGGAAAATGCAATTGAGTGCTTTGTAACAGGGACTGCCGCTGGTATTACTCCTATTGAAAGTATTACCCACAACGGCACAGAGAGAGTTTTTAATGAAAGAAAAGCTGGACCTATTGGTGAAAAAATTCAGCGCTTATTAAAAGGCGGCCAATACGGCTTAGTTGAAGATGTAAATGGTTGGAACCATAAAGTGCTATAATAAAATATATACAGAAAAAGCTTCACAAAAATGTGAAGCTTTTTTTTATTGGATACTATAAATTATTATACACTTGCAACAAAGTAGTCAATACATGTATTCCAAGTAAAGCGACCTTGCCCTGCCTTTTTTTCAAATAAGGCTCTAAACTGAGCAAATGTTTCCTGTCCAAGAAAACTCTTTAAAAACTTTGCATATGTTGAGGTTTCTGTATTAAACCATCGCTCAATATCATCTACATACACAGTTCGAAACTCTGTATATGTTTTTTCTAAGCATTGTATTTCTTGAAATAGACCACTATCACCTAAGGCACCTTCAATAGTTTTTGCATTCCAGTTAAACAAGGGGTTTTCATTATTCGTATAAAAGGCATTTTCTGCTTCGAGAACTTTTTGCAAAATAGCACTGTGTTCTTTGCTAGTATCGCTATTCAATAATAGAGTTGAAAGTCTTTGCGCCTTTTGTGGAATTTGTTGACTAATTATTACAACAGAGCCCTTGGTAAAACACTGAGCTAATTTACGGAGGGATTCAAGAAACTCTACACTAGTTTCCTTGTTCGACATAGGGTTTCGATAAAAAACTCTGTCAAACTCGGTATCAACCATGTCCTTGATATCGAGTAGTAAGTGCGGCCGTTCTATAAATTCCATGGTTAAAGAATATTGTTCTAATATATCTAGTCCTTGTTGGGTTTTGCAAAGGCCAACAGTAAATCCTTCTGGCGTCTTCCGCCAAATGTCCCAGAGTAACAATCCATCATCTGCACTCATAATGAGCGTTCGGTGATGTCGCACGAGGTTTGCAAGCTTTGTTGTATCATTTCTAATATCTAAAAGTGTTTGGCCTCTTTCAGATTCTGTTCTCTGTTGCCACATTTTTTGCTTTGAGCTTCTGTCTTTATCACCTGGGCTAAAGGTAAGGTTTTCACCGACTTGAAGTCCTGGTATTCCAACGAGAATTGGTGCATGTGCACTGCCTGCAAAACCTGGTTGAGTCTGTTGTTCTATCATAGATGCAATTTGAATTTCTCTTCTTGATAGAACATCTTGCTGAATTGAGTTTTCATAACCCTGATCAGAAGGATTATAAAACACCCTACCATTAAGAGAGTCCGGTAAATATTGTTGATCGACCCAGTGGTCTCGATATGCATGAGGATACATGTACCCCTTCCCATGCCCAAACCCTTCTGCATCTCTACTTGAATCTCGAAGGTGATTTGGCACTTCGGCATCTTCTTGCTCAACTGCTTTAAGAGCATCAAAAAAACATAGTGTAGAATTTGATTTGGGACAAGTAGCTAAATAGAGGGCCGCTTGAGTAAGCATAAAACGCCCTTCAGGCAGTCCAATTCTATCAAAAGCTGCAGCACAAGATTGTACAACATTTATGGCATTTGGGTCAGCTAGTCCTGTGTCTTCACAAGCAGATATTATCATTCGTCTAAATATAAAATGAGGATCCTCTCCTGCACGAAGCATTCTTGCCATCCAATACATTGCAGCATCAGGGTCTCGTCCTCGAAGACTTTTTATAAAAGCACTAATAATATCATAGTGATAATCTCCGTCTTTATCATATAAGACAACCTTTCGTTGAATACTTTCTTCTGCTGTTTCGCACGAAATAAAGATAGTACTACCAATTGGTGGCTGAATTGGATCAATTGTAGGCTGCCATTTTTCTGGCGTCGTTTGCACGGCAAGTTCAAGAGCATTCAACAAACTTCTAGCATCACCATTTGCTGTTTCTACAAGATGCTCTAAGGCACCATCTTCAAACTCTACATTCCAGTTTCCATAACCTCGCTCTTTATCCGAAAGAGCCGCCTTTGCTGCGTTAAAAAGATCGTCTTTTGTAAGCGCCTTTAATTGAAACACACGACTACGACTTACTAAGGCTTTATTTACTTCAAAAAATGGGTTTTCAGTAGTTGCCCCTACAAGGATAATAGTACCATTTTCAACCCATGGTAAAAGTGCATCTTGTTGACTTTTATTCCATCTATGTACTTCATCTACAAAGAGTATGGTACGCTTTTGATACAGCTTTCGTTGCTCATCGGCTTGTGCAATAGCTTCCCGTATATTTTGAACACCTGTTAAAACAGCATTTAACGTAACAAATATGCTTTTTGTATGATTTGCAATAACACGTGCGAGCGTAGTCTTTCCTGTTCCAGGAGGACCATAAAATATAACCGATGTTAATTGGTCGGCAGAAATTGCACGACGCAAAAGCCGCCCTTTCCCAACGATGTGATCTTGACCTATATACTCATCGAGAGTTCTCGGCCTCATACGAGAAGCAAGGGGACCGTCATTTGCTTTTGCTGTTTGACTTTCGAACAAATCCATGCAATAAGTATAACAGATTAATGTACAATGTACAATTAATAATGTATAATTATTTTAGTTTTGAAGAAATTCTGAGCAAAGTATAGGATAAAAAAAATCACATAGCTTACCAGTATTCTTACTGACTTAGCCATGTGCTCATTAAAAAAATTATACATTGTACATTATAAATTATACATTACTTTATCCCTCTATGCTAATTATGCTAGCTGTATTTGCACTTTGGGCATACACTGAACGAGTGTTTTTGTATGGATTTTGAAAGCTTTGTATCTTATTTCGAATAATTGTAAGATGCTCTTTTAGTGTTGCTCGATTTTTTTCATTTTGTTCAAGAATTTTTTCTTGCAATCCTGAAAGATCTGCTTTTAATTCTGGAATGTCTGTGTCATCTGCATGAATTTCTTTATACATTTCTTCCATAGGTTTAATAACTTTTTGGAGATTGTTTATATTTCCTAAAATATTTTGCTCAAGCTCAGTATGTGCAAAAAGTTTTTCATCATCATCTTGTATAATACTTAACTCTTGCTTTTCAAGTACAGTCAAATACTCCTGAAATTTTTTTCGTTGTTCTAAAAGCAATTCTCTGAATCGTTTCAGAATCAAGACTCTTTCATCAATCTCTGTTTTTGTTAAGCTTGTATCTACCATAGATTATCCATTTACATTTAGAGCAACTCGCTCTTCGTTCATTGCAGGGTTTGCTACAACAAATCGCCAAGTATTATATAGCTCATTAATAAAACGTGCTATATCCTTTAATTTATCAAAATCATGTGTTAAACTAATGTCTATAAGTTCTCTATTAAAAAATCTGTATAACGACATAAGATTTTGCGCAATTTCCCCACCTTCAACCATATTAAGTGAAACCATTAATTCTGTAATAATTTCTTGACTCTTTACAATATGATTATGGAAATGCTCAATTGAACTTGTTGGAAGACTTTTTTCTGCATCAAATAAGGCTAATGCCAAGTTTATATTTCGCAAAGCACCTTCATATAGCATAACAACTAATTTTCCTTTGCTTGCTGTCTTTATTCCTGTTTCTTTGTACGCTGTGTAAGGCTTAGTATAACCCATATTTTCTCCCTTAAATAAAACAATATTCAAATTGTAATATGCTCTATTCAATTATCGGTTTTTTTGCAACAGCCCTTAATAAGTTTTTTAATTTTTATTCAAAATTCACTCGACTAATCTACTATAATTGAGTATATTAAAGTAGTAGAATTTATTTTCTGCTTTCTGGAGGCCTACATGAGCGACATGAATAACAACGATAAAAATAAGAAAAATGACGATAATGATCCTTTTAATTTTTTTAAGTTCTCAACAGATCCAAAAAAAGGAGAAGAACCGTCAAAAAATAAAAAACCTGGATTCCCAATTTGGGCTATACTACTAATTGTACTGGTTAGCGTTATGGGTTTTCAACGATTACTTTTTCCTCAAAATCAAGACACTATTCCATTTTCTGAATTCAAAGAATTAATTGAACAAAACCGAATAGTTAGCGTTGAAATGGGTGAAACCTACTTCGTAGGGTATGGAGCAGAGAGTGAGGCTGCAGAAACTGATCAAATAAGCCCAAGTTATCTTTTTTCAACAAATCAAGTCCAAAGAGAAACTTTCAGAACAGTTGGAATTGTAACAGATGATTTTGTTCCTTTACTTGATGAAAAAGGCATAGAATATACTTTTGTTAAAGCACAAAACAATATTTTTTTACAATATCTCTTTAATTTAATTATTCCTATAGCACTGTTCTTTTTACTATTCAGATTTATGCGTAAAATGAGTGGTGGAATCGGGGGGAGTATTTTTTCTGCAGGCCAGAGCAAAGCTGCCGCTGTTGAGGAAGGAAAAGTTCCTACACGTTTTACTGATGTTGCAGGCGTTGATGAAGCAAAAGAAGAATTAGTAGAAGTAGTAGACTTTTTGAAATCACCTCAAAAATACACTGAAATTGGAGGAAAGATTCCAAAAGGTGTGTTATTAGTTGGACCTCCAGGAACTGGTAAAACTCTATTGGCCAGAGCTGTTGCAGGTGAAGCAGGAGTTCCTTTTTTTAGAATTTCAGGTTCAGAGTTTGTGGAGATGTTTGTTGGTGTTGGTGCAAGTCGTGTTCGAGATCTTTTTAAGCAAGCACGAGAAAAAGCACCGTGTATTGTGTTTATTGATGAATTAGACGCTATAGGTAAAAGCCGTGTTAATAGCATCGGTGGCGGTGGAAATGACGAGAGAGAACAAACTCTCAATCAGTTACTCGTAGAAATGGATGGTTTTGATGCAACAAAAGGATTAATTCTCTTGGCTGCTACAAACCGTCCAGAAATTCTAGATCCTGCAATATTACGACCAGGCCGATTTGACAGACAAGTAAGCGTTGATCGTCCAGACGTAAAAGGTCGAGAAGCAATATTAAGAATACATGCAAAAGCAGTAAAACTAGGATCAGGTGTAGACTTTTCGGCTGTAGCGAGAACAACTTCTGGAATGGCAGGAGCAGACCTTGCCAATATTGTAAACGAAGCTGCTATATTGGCAGTAAGAGGCGGTCGTAAAGAAGTAATCATGGAAGACTTTAATGAAGCCGTTGAAAAATCAATTGCTGGTTTACAAAAAAAGACAAAGGTAATTAAAGAATCAGAGCGTCGCATAGTAGCGTACCATGAGACAGGACATGCCCTTGTTGCGGCTTTTACTGATGGTGCCGATCCTGTGCATAAAATATCTATTATTCCACGAGGAATCGCTGCTCTCGGATACACTCTTCAGCTTCCTGAAGACGACCGAAACCTCATGACACAAAGAGAATTATATAATGAAATCGATGTTCTACTTGGTGGTAGAGCTGCAGAACAAATTACATTCGGAGAAGTTTCAACGGGTGCTGGAAATGACATTATGAGAGCAACAAATATTGCACGTAGAATCTTAACAGACTATGGTATGAGCGAAAAATTTCAAAACGTATTTCTTTCCCAAAAAGGAAGTGGTTATGGAGCAGCAGAACCACAATTAGTACGTGAGTACTCAGAGACTACACAACAATACATTGATGAAGAACTTGCTCGCATAATGGAAGAGCGATACAAGCACGTTTTAAAGCTTCTTAAAGCAAAAAAACAAGTTATGACCTATATTTCAGAAAGACTACTTGAAATTGAAGTTATCGAACAAGCAGAATTCAATGAAATTATAAAAGCAGAGCTAAGTTTGCCAACGAAAAAAAAGGCCGTAGCGAAAACAAAGTAAATACAAACACAAAAGGAAAGTATTATGCAAATTTACTATTTTACTAGAACTGGAAAGTGTGAAGATATTGCAAACCAAATTGGTCAAAGCAAAAACAGTACTCCTAATAAAATAACTGACAACAAAGATTGGTCAGGAAAAATAAACTATTTAAAAGCAGGCGCTGCTGCAGCTAAAAAACAGTCGTTACCTGTAGAATATAGCCCACTAGATGGAAGTGGTGAGATAATCCTTGTCTTTCCAATGTGGGCAGGGACTTTTCCACCAGCCATACGAGGTTTTTTACAAGAAGTAAAAAATGTAAAAATTACCGCTGTAATTTCAAGTGCTGCAGTAAGCTTAAAACCAGAAGAACAAAAACTTTTTCATGCTTTTTATGAGGTAAAAGGAAAAGATAAAAGTGCACCAAAGGACTTGCTTTAGTATATATTAAATAAATCATACTATTATTAAAAGAGGTAAACAATTTTGTTTGCCTTTTTTTTGTGCACTATGATAAAATAAAATAGCAGAGATTTTTATCGAAACCCTTTTACACTTTATTAAAATTTGTTATAATAACGTGAGGAGTTTGTAATGATAACAGCAACAGGCGCACAAATTATAGTAACACTACTAGAAAAATTAGGAACAAAAGTAATAGCAGGCATACCTGGTGGCTCTACCCTTCCTCTTTACGATGAGTTATACAAAAGTTCAATTAAACATATTTTAATGAGACACGAGCAAGCTTGTGGTTTTTTCGCACAAGGTATCTCTCGTACTACCGATGAAGTTGCCGTTTGTCTTGCTACAAGCGGTCCTGGTGCTATGAATCTATTAACCGCAATTGCAGATGCTAGAGCTGATTCTATCCCATTGGTGGCCATTACTGGGCAAGTAAACTCTAGTCTTATTGGCACCGATGCATTTCAAGAAGCCGATACCTTTGGTCTATCATTTCCTATTACAAAGCATAGCATGCTTATTAAATCACCTGAAGAATTGTTAACGGCAATCCCAAAGGCCTTCTCAATTGCATGTGAGGGACGAAAGGGCCCCGTACTTATCGATATCCCACGTGATGTACAATTAATGAAAGCAGAATTTGACTCATGGCCTGAACTCAAAATCGAAAATAACACAAACCCTCGTTATGCAACAGAAGGAGAGGACTTTTCAAGATGTATTGAAAGTTCATTACAACTGCTTGAAAAAAGTTCTTCTCCAGTTCTCTATGTTGGCGGAGGATGCAATAACCCCAAAACTTCGACAGCTCTTTTAAAATTTTTAGAAAAATACTCGGCACCTGTAGTAACAAGCCTTATGGGCATTGGATGTATTCCATTTGATCATGTAAGTAATTGTGGTATGGTGGGCATGCATGGGAGTGAAACAGCAAACCGCGTAATGCACGATTCAGACCTTGTTTTAGCAATAGGTACACGTTTTGACGATAGGGCAACAGGATTAATCTCTGGCTTTTGCCCAAATGCAAAAATCATCCATGTTGACATCGATGCTGCAGAAGTAAATAAGATTTTCACACCAGTGGTGTATGTAGTAAGCGAAGCAGAAAAATTCTTAAAAGAAATTACAAAAAAACTTATAAGTAAAAAAGAGTTTACCAGTCATATTGAAATGCGCAAAAAAGAAATTGAAAATACATTAGAAAAATGCTCACCGGGACGTTTTATTTCAACCATTCCATCTTTGGCAAAAAGTGCAGGTATACAAGAAGATGATATCATCGTGACAACCGATGTGGGCCAACACCAAATGTGGACAGCTCAATTTTATCCTATAAATAAACCTCGCCAACTTTTAACATCGGGCTCACTCGGCACCATGGGATTTGGTTTACCAACTGCAATTGGAGCTGCAATGGCAAATCCAGATAAGCGTATTGTATGTTTTTCAGGTGACGGCTCAATTATGATGAATATTCAAGAGCTTGCAACACTTGCTGAACTTAACTTGGATGTTACCGTAATTGTACTTGATAATGGCGTTTTGGGAATGGTTAGACAACAACAGCACTATTTATTTAATGGGAACCTTTCAGCTTCTGTGTTTGAAAAAAAGCCCAACTTACTAGAAATAGCAAAAGGATTTGACATTGTTGCCGTAGACACCTTTACCAGTGGCTGGAACACCATTGCCTTTCCTAAAAAGGGCTCAGGTCCTCGTTTTGTAGTTTGCAAAATAGATCCTGAAGAATTAGTTCTTCCATTTGTTCCCGGCGGAAAAGCAAATATCGACGCTATTAACTAGTTTTTTTGAATCTATATCCTTTGTTTGCATATCCTACGAGAACAAAGGAGCCAATGAGTGTTATTATAAAAAAAACTGCAACTAACCAATACATTTCTGTTGAAAGTGAAATTGGCACAAGTAAAAAAAGAAAAGAAAAAGCAAGTATAGCCTTCCCCATAAATGTACACATTTTGACAGCATCATACTGAGCTTTTTCTTCCATAGGCAAAGTGTTATACCCTGCAATTAAATTAGCATACTTGAAAAAAATAGTATATCACGGTATAGTATACATATGGATTTAGAACAAAAAACCGCACTTGAAAACCTTCTTAACACAGCATCTTCTTGGGCATATGGCATACCTGTACCAAGCATTAATATACCTGCGAGTCAAAACTCTCTAAGTCCTACGACTAAAACAAGTGAACCTACGCAGGCTACTATAATACAAACTGAAGCTCATTCGATTAAAACAATTGAAACTATTGCTGAAAAGATAGCGTCATGCACCCGATGTGACTTACATAAAACGAGAACAAAGGCTGTAACTGGCATAGGGGTTAACAATCCTATTGTACTCGTTATTGGAGAAGCTCCAAGCCAAGAAGAAGACATGCAAGGCATACCTTTTCTAGGTCCAGCTGGACAACTATTAGACAAGATGCTTGAAGCAATTAATCTATCTAGAAATACAAATTGCTATATTGCCAATATAGTTAAATGTCGTCCACCTCTAAACAGAGACCCATTACAATCTGAATCTGATGCTTGTTCTTCTTTTTTACAAGCTCAAATAACACTCTTAAAACCAACAATGATTTTGGCAGTTGGCCGTATAGCGGCGCAAACTCTATTGGAGACAACAGAAGAAATGGGAAAGCTACATGGAAATATTTTCGATTACCCTCCCAATAACCAAACAAGTATTCCATCAATTCCGCTAATGGCAACATACCATCCAAGTGTGCTACTGCGAGATCCTACATATAAAAAGCCCGCATGGGAAGACTTAAAACTTTTTAAATCAATGCTTGAAGAACTTTCTGGCGAATACGTTCGATCTTTAAACACACAAACTATCGGATAAAACATGGAGAACAAAATCTATGTTGAAACATTTTTAAACATCCCACTTTCACAATCTTTTTTTTACACAAGTGTTGAAACTGAAAAGATTTCTGTCGGAATGCGTGTTGAAGTACCCTTAGGTAAAAGAAAAATGACGGCCTTTGTCGTAGCAGTTTTTTCCGATCTTCCACCAGCGATTGACTTTCCTATAGATAAATTAAAAGATATTAAACGCATAATAGATAAAGAAGCTATCTTCACAAAAGACCAAGTTAAACTTGCTCTATGGATGGAGAAGTATTATTTGTGCTCACGAGGCGAAGCATTAAGTGCAATGCTTCCATCAGGAAGAAGAGAAAAAGAACTTGCCTCGAGTACTTTTCCTCAAGATGAAGAAGCGTACCGGGAACATTCTTTATCGGAGGAACAACAAGTAGCGGTGCATGATATTATTCATGCTGCAAGTACACCAAATAAAAAATCAAATATTCACTATTTATATGGAACAACTGGCTCTGGTAAGACTGAAGTATTTTTACGTGTAGCCCAAGAAATGTTACTCAGAAATAAAGGTATTATATACTTAGTACCAGAAATTGGCTTAACTCATCAGGTAATCGAAACTGTATACAAGCGATTTGGACAAACAGTTGCAATTCTTCATTCAGGCCTTACAGGAAGCCAAAAACTTGAACAGTGGAAAAGAATACTAACCAAACAAGCTCGTATTGTTATAGGGGCGAGAAGTGCAATTTTTGCCCCTGTTCCAAATTTAGGACTCATAATTATAGATGAAGAACATGATGGATCATATAAATCAGGCAATACTCCTCGCTACTCTGCAAGACAAATAGCTATGCGTCGATGTAATGATTTACACATACCTCTCATTATGGGAAGTGCAACACCATCACTTGAAGCATGGGAACAAATTGAAAAAGGTACTATCCATAAACATACTTTAACAAAAAGACTTTCAGGGGGCAAAGAACCTGATATTGAAATAATTCACCTTGGCAACGGTAGTAAAGAATCTAAAACAAACGGATGCATATCAAAAAAACTAGAAGAAGAAATGAGGGAAACACTACAAAATGGGAAGCAGGTAATTCTTTTTTTAAATCGAAGAGGTTTTACTCATTTTTTTAGATGTAATTCGTGCTCACATACAGTTAATTGTAAAAACTGTTCAGTATCACTTACGTATCATAAAAAAGACGGCATACTCCGATGTCATTATTGTGGTTGGTCTATAAAGCCCCCTTCAAGTTGTCCCGAATGCCATTCCCTCGATGTGACTTATGCAGGCTTTGGTACAGAATACATAGAAGAAGAAGTTACACTTAAATTTCCTTCCTTTAAAACAGCGCGAGTAGATACAGATACACTTTCAAAAGAAAATAATTTCCAAACTATACTCAATGATTTTAGAGATAATAAAATTGATATACTTCTTGGAACACAGATGGTTGCAAAAGGACTCAATTTTCCAAATGTAAAACTCGTGGGTGTTGTACTTGCAGACACAGGACTGCATTTACCCGACTTTAGAGCAGCAGAAAAAACTTTTTCCCTTATTGTTCAAGTTGCAGGGCGTGCAGGCAGATTTTTTCCTGATGGCAAAGTGATTGTACAAACTTTTAATCCCCAGCGCAGTGCAATCTTATGTGCATGCAATTTAGATATTGAAGGATTTTATAAACAAGAGCTCGAACAAAGAAAACTTACCTCCTTTCCACCTTATGCAAGACTTATTCGCCTCGTATTTAGAAGCGCAAACGAACAAAGAGTTGTAAAATCCAGCGAAGAAGCATGCGTGATGCTAGAGCACATATGCGAACACTTAAAGGAAGACATAGAAATTTTAGGTCCATCCGAATGTCCTCTTGCAAAAATAGCCACAAATTTTAGAATGCAAATTTTATTAAGAGAAAAATCTCTTTTACCTCTACAAAAAGTCTGCTCAGTCTTTTTAAATTCGTATAAGATTCCACCAAGTGTGTATATAGAAGTTGACGTCGACCCAACAAATTTGTTATAATAAACGCATGACAGAAAGCTTAGAAATGTATTTAAAAGTTGTAGGGAACCTTGCTAAAAATGGAGGAATCCCTAGAGTAAAAGACATCGCTCAAGAACTCGGTCTATCAAAGCCGTCAGTTCATATTGCATTACATGTATTAGAAGATCATGGAATGATAATACATGAACCATACAGAGAGATAGTTATCACCGAAAAAGGTTTAGCAAAATATAAAGAAATCATTGCTAAGTTCGATGTTGTTAAAGAATTTCTAAATACGGTTGTCGAAGTACCAGAAGAAATCGCAGATAGAGATGCTTGCCACATGGAGCATATTTTAAGTGATGAAACGTTAGAAAAAATGCAAACCATGATCGACTCAAAAAAGAAAGCTTAAAATTATACCATACTCCAACATAACTTGAACATATTCTCTTTTTTTGATACTGTTTAGTATGAGTATTAATTATCATCCATCACAAAACAATCTTGGTTACAATTTTATTTGTGAAAAATATATCCCCGAAGGTAAAGACGAATATTATATTCGTAACGAACAAAACCCCAATCGAAAATGGAAAAACCTCACAGTACAACAAATCAGTGATTTAGAAAAAAATGGAAACGTCTGTTCAAATTGGAATGATGTACTCGTAACAGAAATATTTAACACAAACGCAGTGCGAAATTCTTCTTTTTTTGGCTTAGTAAGAATAGGCGACATTGGAAGTGGCTTTCTACAGCATCATGATTTTTCAATACCAGAGGGTATAAATGAAAGTTGCATAATTTCAAGTGATATCGGTAACCATGCTGCAATACACAACTGTCCTTATCTTTCACACTACATAATTTCAGACTTTGTAATACTTTCGAGCATTGGTGAACTTGCTTCCACTAACCATTGCAAGGCAGGAACTGGAATTCTAAAGGAAGACGAAGACGAAAATGTTCGCATTTGGATTGATACACTAAACGAGGCAGGAGGTAGGAGCATTTTACCTTTTTATGATATGACATGTTCAGATGCCTATTTATGGACAATTTTTCGCGATGAAAAAGATTTTTTAGAGGCTCTTTTCCGAATAACCCAAAACTCATACGATACAAGAAGAGGCTCATACGCAACAATTGGAGAGCAAACTGTAATAAAAAACTGCTTAACAATTAAGGACACTAATGTAGGTTCATATGCTTATATAAAGGGTGCAAATAAAATTAAAAATGTTTCAATAAAATCAGATGAGAATGAAACCACTCAAATTGGTGAAGGTGTTGAATTAGTTAATGGGATAGTCGGTTACGGTTGCCATGTATTTTATGGCTCCAAGGCAGTTCGTTTTATCATGGGAAATAATAGCAACTTAAAATATGGAGCACGTCTCATACACTCCGTATTAGGAGATAACTCGACAGTTTCTTGCTGTGAGGTACTAAATAACTTAGTATTTCCTTATCATGAGCAGCATCACAATAATTCATTTTTAATTGCCACAATGATTATGGGACAGTCAAATATGGCAGCAGGAGCTACAGTAGGTTCAAACCATAACAGCAGAGGCAACGATGGTGAAATTATTGCCGCAAGAGGCTTTTGGCCTGGTCTTTCATCCACTTTGAAACATAATAGTCGCTTTGCAAGTTTTACCCTCATTACAAAAGGGAATTATCCAAACGAAATGAATATACCATTGCCGTTTAGTTTAGTTATACGAAATTCTCAACATGGTCAACTTGAAGTTATGCCAGCATATTACTGGATGTATAATATGTACGCACTTGAAAGAAATAGTTGGAAATATAAAACACGCGATAAAAGAAAGCACATTGAACAATATATAATTACCGATTATCTTGCTCCCGATACTATTCAAGAAATTATAGAATCTCTTTCACTACTTGAATTATGGACGGGAAAAGCTATATATGCCCATCTTGGAGAAGACCTCCCCAGTGATTACGAAGAAATTAAAAGGCGCGGAAAAAAATATCTTACAGAAAAAAGTTCAATAGTTAAAAACCTACAGGTTTTTGGCGAAAATATGGAAAAAACAAAAAATAAAGTAGTAATTATAAAAGTTGCTGAAGCATATAAAGCATATAACCAAATGCTGTTATTTTATGGAGTAAAAACTATAGCTGAGTACCTTGAAAATAATGAAATAAACTTCGCTACTTTTGCAACTACAAAAACTAAGGACACATTACTTCATTGGCACAATGTTGGCGGCCAACTTATTCTCGAAGAAAAACTAACTAAGTTACGTAAAGAAATAACCTGCGACACGTTTTCTACATGGAAGCAAGTACATGACGAATATAAAAACCTATGGTTAGAATATCCTAAAGACAATGCTCATATGGCACTACATGTATTAAAACTTATATGCGAAACTGAGGTAATTGAAGCTAACTTATGGGAAGCCCTTATCGATGAAGCAATCCAAACACGACACTATATTGAAGAACAATTATATATTACAAAAATCAAAGATTATAAAAACAATTATCGCTCTTGTACATATCGAAATAGTGAGGAGCAAAAAGCTGTACTAGGCACCATTGAAGAAAACCCCTTTATTCTAACTGCAAAAAAAGATACTCAAAAATTTCTAAGCCTAATGGAAAAGTGCGCTAATAATTGTAGGAAAAATTCTTAAGGATGTTTTCGTTCCCCATCAAAATTAATATGCCACAAAAACAAACCTCTAGAAGGGGCTGTGGCTGATGCTGCATTTCTATTTTTTGCACATATGATTTCATTAAATTCTTTGTGAGAATAACCCTTTATATCTAAATCGATAAAGGTTCCAACTAACGTTCTAACCATTTTCCACAAAAAAGCATTTGCACAAATTTCAAAAACCAACACATCATTATCTAAGAAAAAATGTGCTTTTTCAATATAGCGTACTGTTGATTTACTTTTATCTCCTGCTGCAGTAAACGATGCACAATCCACTTCTCCATGCAAGCATTTAGCCATTTCATTTAAATTTTTTATGTTTGGCTTATGTCGGATCCACCATACATACGATGAATTATGCGCAAAGGGAGGCGTATTTTCAATATGAAAAAAGTACCGGTACGTTCTATTCACAGCACTAAAACGGGCGTGAAATTCCATGTCTTTTTCTTGAGCACTATGAATCCTAATATCAAAAGGTAAAGAAGCATTTATTGCAGAAGGATATCTATCCAACGGTATTGTATCAATAGGTGAACTAAAATGCGCTATTTGACCTATTGCATGCACACCGGAATCTGTTCGACCTGAACCATGTAGGGTTATGTCTTTTTTATGTACAACAGCTAAGGCCTTTTCGATTTCCTCTTGTACTGTCCTATCGCCTGCCTGACGTTGCCACCCACTAAAATTTGTGCCGTCATACGAAATTGTAAGTACTATATTACGCATTATTCATCATCATCAGTAAGCATATTGGCTTCTTTCAATTCTTCAGTCAACTTATCATATAAATTTCGAGAGTGCTCTAAAAGTGGTCCTGGTTTGTTTTTTGATGACTTACCCAAACCAAACACACGTGCTATGGCCCTTTTAAAATCATCTAACTTCTTCAATCGCTCATTCATATTTTTAGTTTGACCATATTTATATTCAAGTAATCCAGAAAGATAAATCACTCCATCATATCCATAGTTTTTATCAATATCTGGTCCAAAAAATCCAATTGCAGTAATATCTTCTACTCTCTTCTGTTCATTTTCTAGTGACTCTTGATATAAAAACATTGACTTATGGTAAAACTTTTGTTGTATATAATCAAAGCCCCTGTTAGGAACTAGAGTATGCAAATCGCCTGTTAGCCATGCTAGGCGCAAAGTAATTAATGCTTTTTTTATACAAGGAGAATACGCATGAGGAAGCATTTCATAACATTGCAATGCAAGATAATATACAGCGGCCCCATCATATAACGTACGTGGTCTTTTCAAATCATAAAAGGGGAAAATCTTTTCCACAATAGCTTTTCTCTCGGATTCTGCATCTATAATAGTATTTATTAAGTCATCGTCCTTAATGCTTTCATAGTCATTCCAAAAAAACGCAGCATGACAAGTAGGACAAGCTGCTATAGAATAAATCATTGGGTAAATTGGACCATATTTTGCAGATGGTTCAAAATTCCTTCTTAACTCGTCAGTTAACTCACCAGCAATCATGCGCCCACCACCAGAAAGAATCTCTTCTTTTGCGAATTCTTTTTTACAGAATGGACACAAGGTCTTTTTCTTAGAATAAAATGATATTGCTACACTTTTAGGCTCTTCTTTTTTCTTATACCTATTCATCTCTTCCTCTTAATTTTTTTCTAAAATTACTTGTGCAATAGCGTAGTCTTTTTCATGAGACAACGATATATGAATATTCTCTACACCCATTACATGTAATGCATCTTTTACATCGTCAAATACATGTAAACACGGTTTTCCATTTTCTGTTTTTTTAACACATATATTTTTTAATGTTAAACTACCAATACCAGTTCCAAGCGCTTTTCCTAAAGCTTCTTTGGCAGCAAAACGCGCCGCAAGAATTTCTGATGAGTTCACACTGTTCTCGATACTGTATGCTATCTCTTCAGGATGAAAAAATCTTTCGATAAATTTATTATCTGTTGACAATTTAGAAAATCTTTCAACTTTTACCATGTCTATGCCACAACCTAATATCATAAACCACCTTCATCAGCTTGCACTGTATTCTCACTTTCAACTGTAGCTTCAATTACTATAATAGTTACCTCTGTTTCAGTAATATCATCGAGCGAATACGCCAATGGAATATTAGTAATTACAGGAACAGTATACACCCCGGGACTATCAATTTCTGACAAATCTAATTCTATAATATTTTCTGCAGGTACAAAAGAGCCTAAATCATTTTTTTCACCCGAAATTGTAAAGGTAATTTGCGGTTGAGGTTGCTCTAGTACAAAACTTGTATTCAAAGTTCCCGTATAAGGGATAATATTTTCATATATTGTTTCAATAATTTCAGGTATTATTTCAACAAAAACAGAGACGCTTTGTTCAGACAATGTCCTTACTTCTTTACTTACAGTCTCTGCCTCTGTGACAATGCTAAAAGACTGCGTCTTATCATTTAAGTCTATATCTTTAGCATACGCAACATACGTTGAATCAATAATTGATTTTGCACCCATAATCTTAATATCACTCGGAGATGAAACCCAGGAGTTTACAATATAACCTTCTTGAGGACTACCTATAAAACTTGGTTCAATTGGTACCCACGAAAAAGAACTTTCTTCAAACTCAAGTCTAAGATTATCTGGATATACGCTTACATCAAGTGGATCTAAAAGCATTAAGGTTTCATCAAGTTCAAGTGCAACTATTAACGTATTTGATCCTTCTTTTGTCACCTTCGATGTATCTATATACGCAATTATATTTTCTTCGACTACCGTTGCTATTTCTTCTTGCTTACCTCTAACCTCTACACGGACAAACTCAGGCGCATTTTGAGCTAAAACAAAATTTCCTCCATGGCGAACTTCTAAGGGTATTGATAACGACTTTGTATTTAGTGAAATTATTTGAAATATTGCATACAAAAGAATTGCAAGACCAAACGACAGAAGTTTTGCTTGCCAGTTATTGAATAATCGTTCTTTTATTTCGCCAAACGTCATAGAGACACCTCTTTTTGTGTATTAGTAGAAACAATTTCAAGAAGCGTTTCAAGTGTTTTTATTAACTGAGTTTCTGTTAAATCATAATGCAAATGTGACTCGTATGCTAAACTAATTGCACCAGTCTCTTCGGAAACAACAAGAATAATAGCATCCGTTTCCTCTGCCAGTCCAATCGCAGCCCTATGGCGAGTTCCAAACGTTTTCTTTATATTATATTGTTCTGAAAGAGGTAAGAAACATCCTGCTGCCACCACTTTTTCAGCTTGAATTATTACAGCTCCATCATGCAATGGTGTGTCATGTCCAAAAATTGATACAAGTAAGTTAGAAGATAAGTCAGCATTTAGTCTTGTTCCAGTGTCAATGACCCCAGAAAGAGAAGTTTTTCTGGAAAAGACTGCAAGCATTCCACGCTTTTGTTTTGCTAGCGTATCTGCTGCAATTAAAACTGAATCAATATAATTGTGTTTTGTTCTATTGCCAAATTTGAACCAATCGGTTTGTAAGAGTCGTAAAACCATCTTTCTAAGCTCTGGTTGAAAGACAATTGCAAAACCAACAATTACCCACGTACCTAATAAATTTAACAATGATAAAACTGTTGTTAAGTTCAATAATAATGAAATTGCATATACAGAAAAAATTGCGAGTAAAAATTTTATTATTTGTAAGCCTTGCGTTTTTACCGCTACTCCGTATGCTTTATATAGAAAAAAAGTAAGTACGCCTATGTCTATTACAGGACTTATATAACTATATATTTCTAGTATTCTGTCAAAACCTGTCATTCTCTATTCCTCTATATATAACTAGCAATTCTGCACAATTTTTAACATATCCACTGTTTCTTCAACATCGTGTACACGTAGCATTCGCGCTCCATGTTGTACAGCTAGTAAGTTTGAAGCTACTGTTCCAATCAGCCTTTTCTCTACATCCTTACCAGTGATGTCTCCAATAAAACTCTTTCTTGATAGCCCAACAAGGCATCCATGTACCAAGCAATTAGTATTTTTTTCTACCATTTTTTGAATTTGGCTAGACGCATTCATCAATATAATGTTTCCTTTTGTATCTTTTCCAAATCCGATACCTACATCTAAAATAATTTTTAAACTGTCTACTCCATTCGAAATTGCATAATGTACTCTCGAACTTAAATAGTTAGAAACATCTCCAATAATATCATTATACACTGTATTTTGTTGCATTGTAAGGGGGTTAGAGCGTTTATGCATTAAAATTATTGGAATTTTTTCTTCTGAAGCTATTTGGACAATGTTTTTATCGTCCTCCAAAGCAGATATATCATTTAAAATATCGGCCCCTGCAAGTAATGCTTCTTTTAGTACTACTGACTTTCTTGTATCAACACTTATAATTCCACGTGAATGTTTTCTCACTTCTTGTATAACTGGAATAATCCTCTCTAACTCTTCATCCTCGTGAATATATGAAGCACCAGGTCTTGTGGATTCACCTCCTATATCTACAATATCAGCACCCTTTTCAAATTGCATTAAAATATATTCTGCTGTTTGTTGTAGGTTATTAGAATGAATATTGCCACTTATTCTATTATTAAATCGACTTTGTTCCCAAAAAGAGTCTGGGGTACAATTTACAATTGCCATAACAAAAGCAGGCAACGTTGTTTCTAATATACCATCTTTAAGAGAAATAGGAGGCGCAATACCAAGCATGTACTACTCCCACATTCGTAATGCTTTTTTTGCTAACATAGTACCGGATAAATGAGCATCGAGCAAAATATCCTTTCGAGATCCCTGTGATAGAAATCTGTCGGGAAAACCACTCACACCAGTAGTAATTTTGCTCGCATAATTTCTATCAATAAGAGACTCAAGATATGTTCCTATTCCGCCAATCCTGATACCGTCCTCGACAAAAAACACTTTTTTATATGGTTTTACAATAGATAAAAAGTGAGCCTTATCAAGAGGTTTTAGAAATCGCAAGTTATAAATATCTGCAGTTTTTTTACTTTTTTTAAGAATTTCAACAGCATCTAAGACCTCAGGTAAAATACCACCAGTACAAACAAATAATATATCTGCATTCTTTTTATTAGTAGATATCATGACCCCTCGGCCCTCTTCAATCGGTAACATAAGAGGTTCTAATTCAGTCGGACATACTGTTTTTGGATAACGAATAACAACAGGAAAGGACTGTTTTGTTGCCCATTCTAAACTATTTTCAAGCTCCATTTTAGATGCAGGGGCTAATAAAGATACATTTGGAACAGGTCTAAGAAGTGCAATATCAAAACAGCCTTGATGAGTTTCGCCATCAAAAGGAACCGCACCAGCTCTGTCAAGTACAAAAATTGCTGGTATATTCTGAAGTGCTATATCGTGTATAAGTTGATCTATTGACCGTTGAATAAATGTAGAATAAATTGCAACAATTGGCTTTAAACCAGCACGTGCAAGACCTCCAGCAAAAGTTACGGCATGCTCCTCTGCAATACCAACATCAAAAAAGCGCTCTGGAAACATATTAGAAAAGGCTGTTAAGCCAGTTCCGTCTGTCATTGCAGCTGTAATTCCTACAATTTTTTTATCTTTTTTTGCTAGTTCTACTATTTTTGAAGAAAATACTTCAGTAAATGTTGCATTTTCATTTTGTTTATGTGTATTATCTGATCCAGCCACTCCATGATATGAAACAGGGTCTTTTTCAGCTGGTGAATAACCTTTGCCTTTTTTTGTTACAAGATGTATCACAACAGGTCGTGACATTGATTTTACTTTAGTAAATACATCGACCATTTCCTTTATATTATGTCCATTTAATGGTCCGACATACTCAAAGCCAAGGTCTGAAAAAATATTATTTACAAAAACAAGACCTTTTATTGCTCTCTTCATTCTAAATACTAAGGTTGTAAATGTTTTACCAAGTACAGGTATTTTTTCAACAATGCGATCAAAGGTATGTCTAAATGACTGATATTGAGTTGTTGTTGTTAAGCGACTTAAATAACGAGATAAAGAACCAGTATTACCATTTATTGATAATTGATTGTCATTTAGAACCACTATTAAATCTTTAGAAATTTGTCCTGCATGAGACAAGGCCTCGAATGACATCCCACCAGATAAAGCACCATCACCCAATATAGCAATAACTTTACCTTTTTTACCCGAAAGTTGTCTACCCGTTAATAAACCTAAAGCAGATGATATTGCAGTTGATGCATGCCCCGAATCAAACCAATCGTGCTCACTTTCTCCAAACTTTGTAAAGCCTGATAACCCATCTTTTTTTCTGAGACTTGAAAATAATGTATTGCGTTTAGTAAGAATTTTATGGGTATAAGCTTGATGGCTAACATCCCACACAAAAGCATCTTCAGGACTTTGAAAAACATAATGCAAGGCAATACTTACATCTACAATACCGAGATTGCTAGAAAGATGCCCGCCATTTTTGCTTACAACATCTACTATTCGGTTTCTAATTTCCTCTGCTAATATGGGAAGTTTTTTAATGGGAAGTTTTTTTAATTCTTCAGGACTAAAGTCATGGTGTAATAGCGTAACAAACTCCTAAAAAAAAAGACTACTGCCAACAATAGTTAAGCAGTAAGCCCTCTTTACACATAGCACAAAAATACATACAAAGTTGAGAATAACAGTAGTATGTATCATTTAGCGCACATTTAGTTCGTCAAAATAGTATTTGCTAATATAGTAGCAGATTACTTATTCTTATGACGATTCTTTCTAAGCTTTTTCTTTCTCTTATGCGTAGCTATTTTTTTGCGTTTTCGCTTTTTTCCACAAGGCACAATAGGACTCCTATAAAAAATATCATAACTGACAGTTTTTCACCGCTAGCGGTGCGAAATAGAGATTTGTACCTACAAGGAAATAAAACCCAATAAGTTTTCTCTAGTACGTAAACCGTACTATATTATGACGTATTTTTTAAAATAGGTCAAGTACTCAAGAGTGAACTGGGTATATAAATTCGCTTATTTTTTTTTGAATCATTTCTTGGTTATCACAAGGCACGAAGTGAGCATCCTTAAAGGTCTTAAAAAATGTTTGTTGTCTTTTTACATATTCTTTTGTGTTTTTAATGATGAGCTCTTTTATTTCGCTAGTTGTGTCTTTAGTAAAAAACTCTCTATACCCAATCGCCTTCATTCCTGGGTTATCTTTATTATAGCCCATACTTATAAGCGAGTTAAATTCTTTTTCTAGTCCTTGCTCGAACATAAGTTCAACTCGCTGTTCAACTCGATCATATAACTCTTGGCGCGGTCTTTGCAAACATAATAATAAAAAATTATAATCATCTACCATCTTGTCAGCCTTTTCAAAGCTACTCAAAGGAGATCCAGTAAACATATATACTTCTAAGGCTCTCTTAATCCTATATTCATCATTTATGTGTATACGATTAGCACTAATTGCATCAACTGAGTGTAATTCATCCCACAGTTTTTTAGCGCCTTCACTTTTCATACGCTCTTCAACTTGCAACCGAACACCTTCATCGCACTGTGGTGTTGAAGGAAGTCCATACACAAAGTTTTTTATATAAAAGGCTGTACCACCTACAATAACTGGAATTTTATTTCGGGATATAATATCCTCTACGGCCTTTTTTGCATAACGCACAAAGTCACCCGTACCAAACTGAACATTTGGCTTGCAAATATCAATGAGATGATGTGGTAATTTTTTTTGTAGATGTATATCGGGTTTTGCAGTGCCAATGTCCATGTATTTATAAACTTGCATGGAATCGGCACTAATAATTTCTGCCTTTTCATAAAATTGTGAATGAGCAGAAGAAGAAAACAAATTGCAGACCAAATCGGTCTTGCCACTAGCAGTTGGAGCACAAATTACAACTATACGATGCAGTATATCACTTGTTTTATCGAGCACGACAAATTACTATTAATGCTCTACTCTATATTCAACTTGTTTGGTAAAAAGCTGTTTTGCTGCAAGTGAAACAACCTTACCGTTATTTTCTTCAATAAGTGTATCTTTTACCATAGAAAGCTGATACACCCTTCGGCTTGCAGCACAGGTAATTTCATAAACATTATCTTTAAACTCAACAAGTTCCATTAAAGGAAAAACCATATTATACTCCTAGAATACACGTTATATTTTTACGCACCTGTAGTGTAGCATTATTTTAAAAAAAACTCAAGTCAATAACTAAAAATAATGCTTTTATGCCTTATACATCAAAAGTAAATTCGTCAATTTGTGTACTTAGCTTATCCATTTCAGCACGATTCGCTGATGCTAAATCTTTTGCAATTGTAACTACCTTACGTATAGCCGCGGTATTAGCATCCATATCACTAACAGCACTGTTAATATCGGCCCGTTTTTCAGTGAGCTCGTCTATTTTTTCTACTATCGTTGTGCTATCAGTTAGAATACTTTCTGCTTCACTTTGAACCATATCCGTAATATTTCGTATTTGTTGTATTGCTTCTAGGATTTGGCTACTGCCAGCTGTTTGCTCATGCATTGCACCCATAACCATAGATTCTTGATTTTTTACACTTTCTGCTTGCTTAAAAATCTCATCAAAATGTTGTTCTACACATTGTATTTTCTCAGAAATATCCATTATTGATTGCTTTAATATAGTTAATCTATTTGAAATAGCTCGACCTTGAACATTTGAATCATCTGCTAATTTTCTAATTTCATCTGCAACTACCGCAAACCCTTTTCCAGCATCACCAGCATGGGCAGCTTCAATTGCCGCATTCATAGCAAGTAAGTTTGTTTGGTCTGCAATACTTTGAATTACAGAGCTTGCCTCAAGTAGACCCTCAGAATCAGTTAACATTTGTTCGGAAATACTAACCGTTTCTTGCACTTGTTCCAAACCAACTTCTGATGATTTTGCAAGAACTTCAACGGCATCGGTATTTCGTTGCAAAGCTCCAGTTACTGAAGCAATATTTGCAATCATTTCTTCTATCGCAGCTGAAGATTGTGTTACGCTTGTTGATTGTGATAAAATGCTTTCATCTAATTTTTGTAATGCAACTTTTATATTTCCGATCATTTCAGTTACTACGGATAGTCTTTTAGCTTGATCTTCTGATAATTCTACAACTTTAAAAATACTTTCAGTTACAGAGCTTGCACTACCTACAGCAGTTTCCATTTCTTCATTCATTTTATTTGTCGAAATTTCAGTTGTTCCAATTGTTGAATCTAAACGTTTTAATAATATACTTGTTTCATCATAAAAAATATTTAAGCTATTTGTTAATAATCCATATTCATCTCTCGAATCTACAGGCAACGTTGTAAGTGTATATTTTTTTTCCGCAAGAAGGCCGAGTGCCTTAATAATTCTATCCAATACTTTGGATGAACTTCTTGCAAATGTAGTCATGGTAAAAAGGCTTGCTATAACACTGGTAACGGCAAGTGGTAATACTAGCTGCATATAAATTTCCATGGTAAATCTTTCTTCGGTTATAATGAGAGGAATAGCAAAACAGGTTAAAAATAATCCTGTTAATGAAAAGAATGATAAAATCATAATTCGGTATTTTTGAGATACCATTAAATATTTTTTTTCAAACGGCATCCAATCTAGCCAATATTGATATGTGGTTAACGCTTGAACTGAAAAAAAGGTTCCAAAGGTAAACATTAAGCCTAAGTTGTTTAATATCATAGCCATTGGATCTATAGCAACTCCAAGCAGTGCATTAACTTTTACCATGATGAGACCAGTAACGAAATTAAGCACGATAGGCAAACCTAAAATAACTTGCATATAAACCACTGCAAGTGAGTTTACTTTATGCATAGACTGTTCTGTACCATCATACTTCTTAAATTTATTAGATACAACGGTTAATAATATTATTGGAAGCGTGTATACAAGTACCTGATATGGTAATAATATGGGAGATGATAGTATTTCTGCAGCATTAGCCCAAGTATACACCCCATAATATATTAATTGAAATAATGAGAAAAACAATGGAAACAAGATTGCTAAATAACAAAATACAATCAGTTTAATAGGTGGTTTTCTGTAAGTTAATTCTGACACGGTAAATTCCTCCATATATTTACAACAAATAAAAATGTAATTAGTTACAAAAGAATATCATAACTTTTTATATTGTAGATTTTAATTCGGGCAACCCGGATTTGAACCGGGGACCCCAAGTCCCCCAGACTTGTACGCTAACCAACTGCGCCATTGCCCGTTTTTTGTATAACTTTATGATAGCAGATTTTAAATATACTGTCAATTCTTGTTAATTCACTCCATTGTTTTACTTTCTGCCAAAATATTTAAAAACTTTTCCATAGTAATAAAAGCTTGTTCTGTCAACGTTGCAGATGTATCATGCTCGGTATGCATCATCCTCCACGTTTTAGGAAGCTTTTCACTCATTAACAAAGCTTGGGCAGGCTCGATATTTGCTTCTCGTA
>CAYJIS010000013.1:0-38686 GCA_964370315.1 uncultured Treponemataceae bacterium | reverse complement strand
TTACAGGCTATAAAAAAAGCCTTATTTATGAAGCTGTTACTGGGAAAATGGAGGTTTAAATGTATTTTGATGACTTAGATGATGAAAGCGAAAAAGTATTAGAAAGGATAATTGAAGAGTGCAAAAAAAATAGTAAGTTTTTACAAGATGACAACAAAATGTTTGAAATCTGTGATGACATAAATATTTGGAAAGAATTACTAAATAGAAATTTTATTTCTGGGAAAATAACAGAATCAATTACAGGAGCTACTCTTTATTCAAACATTGCATTAACACAAAAAGGTAAAACCTATTTTGAGATAAAAGAAAAGGAACTACAAAAGGTAGAATTGAATAAACCTCAAATTAATAATATTTTCACAGGTGATAATTCACCAGTAAATATAAACCAAGGGAGCGGTACTGCGGTACAGAATATTGAAGAGAAAAGCAATATAAAAACTAACAAGAACAGTTTAAATAAAAAGAAGATATTCGAAATACTCGTTGGTATAGCCGGTATTATAGGAGCAATTGCAGCAGTGCTGGCATTATTATGAATGGGATGAAACAGTCTAATTTATAAAACCGTTAGAAGAAAGTTGGAGGTTTGAGCATGAGTGATTTTGATTATAAAGAAAAACGTTTTGAAGAAGATATAGAAACATTCCTTATTGAAAGTGCAGGTTATGTAAAAGGAAATTCCCAAGACTTTGACCGTGCTCTGGCATTAGATACCAAGAGCTTTGTGCATTTTATTCAAAACAGTCAGCCAAAGGAATGGGAAAAGTTTGTAAAAATATATGGCGAAAAAAGCGAAAAGCAAATTGTAGATAGGTTTTGTAGGGAAGTTTCACTTGTGGGGCTATTAAAAATTCTTCGTTCAGGATTTACCGACAGAGGAATTCGCTTTAGGGCACTTTTTTGGAAAGCAGAAACATCGTTAAATGAGCAAACGAAAACACAGTTTGAACAAAACACCTTTGTATGTACTAGGCAACTACACTATTCACCTAAAAATGAAAATAGCATAGACATAGTTCTTTTTATAAATGGTATTCCGCTTGTTTCAATGGAATTAAAATGCCAGTTTACGGGGCAAGACACAAAAAATGCCATAAATCAATACAAGTTTGACCGTGCAGGAAAAGAAGCTCTCTTTGAGTTTAATAGGCGTGTATTAGTACATTTTGCGGTAGACCTTACAGAAGTGTACATGACTACCAAGCTACAAGGTGGAGCAACGTACTTTTTGCCTTTTAATCAAGGTTCAAATGGTGCAGGCAATGTAGGCGGTAGTGGAAATAAAGAAAATCCTAATGGATACAAAACAGCCTATTTATGGGAAGAAGTGCTCCAAAAAGAAAGACTATTAGAAATACTTCAAAAGTATCTTCATTTAGAAGTAAAAAAAGACAAAAAAAATGCAAAAATAAAACCGTCAGAAACAATGATTTTTCCACGCTACCACCAACTTGATGTTGTAACAAAGCTACTAAGCGATGTTAAGCAAAACGGAAGTGGAAACAACTACCTTATTCAACATAGTGCAGGAAGTGGAAAATCTAACTCAATTGCATGGCTGTCTCACCGCCTATGCAGTTTGCATAATGCTGACGATGAATTGATTTTTAATTCTGTAATAGTTGTTACCGATAGAAAAGTACTCGATAATCAATTGCAAGATACAATTTACCAATTTGACCATGTAGATGGCGTAGTACAAAAAATTAAAAAATCGAGTGAATTAAAAGATGCTATAAATAGCGGAGCAAAAATTATTATTACAACGCTCCAAAAGTTTCCGGTTATTTTTAAGGCGGTAGAGTCAGAAAACAAACGCTTTGCAATTATTATTGACGAAGCACATTCTTCACAAACAGGAGCTGCAGCACACAAGCTAAAATATGCCCTTGCAGATACCGACAAGATTTTAGAAGAGTATGCCCAAAATGAATATGAAGACGAAAAAAATCGAAAAGATGACGAAGATAAAATGCTTGAAGAACTTGCAAGCCACGGGCACCACGAAAATTTATCATTTTTCGCTTTTACCGCAACCCCAAAAGATAAAACCCTACAAGCATTTGGTAATCTAAAAACTGACGGGAAGTATTATCCCTACCATGTGTATTCTATGAAACAAGCAATTGAAGAGGGATTTATTTTAGATGTACTCAATAATTACATGACCTATAACATGTATTTTAAAATTGCAAAATCTATCCCAGATGATCCAACTTTGGACACCATTGCGGGTCTTAAAGCTATACGAAATTATGAATCACTTCACCCACACAACATAGCGCAAAAAACAAGCATAATGCTTGCACATTTTAATAATGTAACAAAGTATAAACTTGACGGAAGGGCTAAGGCTATGATTGTTACTCCGTCTCGACTTCATGCAGTGCGCTACTTGCACGAGTTTAGAACACAAATTAAAGATAAGGGATTTGATAACTTAAATGTACTGGTTGCTTTTTCGGGCGAAGTGCACGATAAGAACACAACATACACCGAAGAAAAGCTCAATAAAACCCTTGATGGTCAAACTATAAAAGAAAAGCAACTTCCAGAGGCCTTTAATTCAGATGACTTTGGTATGCTCATTGTTGCAGAAAAATACCAAACAGGATTTGATGAGCCTCTGTTACACACCATGTTTGTCGATAAAAAACTTTCCGGTGTTAAGGCGGTGCAAACGCTTTCGAGGCTTAACCGTACAACAAGAGGTAAACACGATACCTTTATTCTAGACTTTGTAAACACTGCAGACGATATAAAAAAATCTTTTGAGCCTTTTTATACTCAAACAGTGCTTGAAGCAGAAACAGACCCTAATGTAGTAAATGATATAAAGCGAACACTGGATGAATACCGTGTGTATAATCAGCATGAAATAGAATCGTTTTCTAAAATCTATTTTGCACCAACAATCCAAAAGGCAGGAGATTTAGGAAGGCTTAGTGCAACACTGAATCCTGCAATAGACCGATATATTGCACTTGAAGACGAGCTTAAAGATACTTTTAAAACAGGCCTTGCTCGGTTTTGTAGAATTTATTCGTTTGTTACTCAAGTGTGTAGAATGTTCGATAAAGACCTTCACAAGTTTAGTGTCTATGCAAAATTTTTACTCAAAATGCTTCCAAAAGATACAAATGAAAAAATCTATGTAGATGACAAGGTTTTTCTTGAATACTATAAACTTGAAAAGGCTTTTGATGGAAGCATTGAACTTGCAGAACCCGAAGCTGGTTATACCCCAATCACTGGGGAATCTGGAAAAAAAGAAAAAAAACTTGATAAACTAACGGCTATTATCAACACCATAAATGAGCGTTTTGGAACCCACTTTAAAGATATGGATAAGGTATTAAAGCAAATTCAAAACGACTTTATGGAGGACGGTAACTGGAAAAGCTATGCTCAGAACAACGACCCTAAAACATTTATGCTTTTATTTGAAAAAAGCTTTCCCGATATAGCCGCCAATCGCTACGAAAAAAACGACGACTTCTTTGTCCAACTTTTTAACAACTCAGAAATGATGAGTGAGGTAATGGAAAATTTAGGACGTATCATTTATGAAAAGTTAAGAGCTGGTTAATTGTTGGGGTGAGAGTGTATGGGAAGTAAAAAGCAACGTAACCCAGAGAAACGAGAGCGAAAGAAGGAAGAGAAGCTTACTCAAACTACACTAGTATGTAAAGAAGAAAAAGCCTTATATAATGAGGCTACTATATACCTTTCTAAAAAAGAATACGGTAAAGCTATAGAAACTTATTTAAAAATACCCCCAACCAGTCTACTCTATACAAGTATTTTACTTAACTTAGGGGCTGCATATGCATATAATGGTAACAACGAACAGGCTGTTGAATGTTGGGATAAAATTTTACCAGGTGACGAAAAATATTTTACAGCACAATATTCTATAGGTATCTTGTTTTTCCGTAAAAAAAACTATGAGAAAGCAAGATATTATTGGTTAAAAATACCACTTACAGATTCAAATTATTATAATGCTCAATATTTTAGTGGAAGAAGCTATGACATGGAAGATATATTTCATGAGGCTATACAATGCTATTTAAAAGTAGATGCTAAAAGTAATCTTTATGATGAAGCCCAATATTATCTTGGTTGGGATTATGCTTTAATTCAAGATTATCTCAAATCACTTGAATTCTTTATGAAAGTGAGAAAAGACCATATTATGTATAAGGATACGCAAAATAGAATAGGTAGTTCATATTTTTGTATGCTTAGGCTAAAGGAAGGCTTAGACGCTTATATTTATTGGTTGCAATTATGTCAAGAAAACAATGATAATACTAATAGAGAAGCCATTGGTGTTTTTAACTTATTCTATGACTGTTTTTATGAAATTCCACCACTAAAACAGTTTCCAAACGAACTATTAACTATCAGTAAACTTACACATACATATTTTACTGATGTATTTAATATTGAATCTAGGAAAAACACAAAGGTATTAAATGAGTATTTAGATGAAAATATAAGTGCTTCCTTATACAAGTATTCAAGCTATGATATAAATATTGTTCATAGCATAAAGAACGAAGAAATCTATTTTTCCGATCCATTTAATTTTAATGATCCGTTTGATCCTTTAATTAGAGTAATGGATGCTATAAAAAGTAAAGATATGAAACAAATACTAAATTATAGAATTTCGTGTTTGTCATCAAAATGGCATGATATTCTAATGTGGAGTCATTATGCAAATAAGCATCAAGGGATTTGTATTGAATACGATATTAATAACCTCATAAAACAAAGTAATATAATTTTTAGAAAAATCGATTACATAGAAAAACTTCCTAAACCTTTTGATGGTATTTACTTTGAACCTTCATTTTTGACAGTAGGTGAAAAGCCAGTAGGTTTTGATGACCGTCGATATGAAGATGAAATAACTCTTATAGACACATTTACCCGAAAGCAAAAAACATGGGAGTATGAAAAAGAGTATCGCTTATTACTGAGGGCAGACAATGAAGAAGATTTTTTACAGCATTGTCCCATAAAAGCAATATATTTTGGAAAAGATATGGAGCAAAAAAACAAAGATTTTATTGCAAGTATGGTAGCCGATATGAATATAGAAAAAGCAGAAGAAGATAAGATAAAACTCTACAATGTTTCCCCTTCAGACAAAGATATTTTTTCGTTGGAAAGAAAAGAATACTCTTAACCCAACCGCACCTAAAAACCTGTAAGTTTAAAAAGCCGCGCAAGGAAAGGGATAGTTTGAAAGGGAAAAACTGCGCGCTGCAAAAAGCTGGTTTTCCCTTTCATATAAAGTTTCCTTTGTTTCCAAACAAAAAATCAATTTAGAATAAAATACATAATCAAAGCTGGTTTCCTCCCCTTTAAAAAGTTCCTACGCTTACAAGCGTAACTTCCAAAATAAAACCCTACAGGGTATTAGGGATGTAATCCCTGAAATGCACTTGTAATGTATTGACGAACAATCAAATTTATGCTATAAATTATGTTCACGCTTTATGCAGTTTTTTTCACAAGGTATGTTAGCGTGTGTATTAATGGTGAAAAAAGGTTATATGCATATGAGAAAATTTATTATGGAGGTAACATGGTACGAATTAGACTTAAAAAATTCGGTTCAAAAAAACGTCCGTATTACAGAATTGTAGTACAAGATTCTCGAAAACCACGAGATGGAACTTCTATTGAAGACGTTGGATTGTACCACCCGATTGAAGCTGAAGAAAAACAAATTTCTTTCAATGAAGATCGAATTCGTTACTGGATTGGCGTTGGTGCCCAACCATCTGACACAGTAAGAAAAATCTTAAACAAGAAAAATTTTACTTTGTAAATCAGGGAGTTTGTAAATGGAAAAAGATTTAGTTGAATACATTGCAAAGTCTCTGGTAGATGACCCAAGTGCTGTTAGCGTAAGCGAAGCAGAAGGCGAAAGGGGACCTGTTATTGAGTTACGTGTAGCTCAAGAGGATGTTGGTAAAATAATTGGCAAGAATGGTAGAATTGCGAAAGCCCTTAGAACAATTTTAAGTGCTTCTGGAAGTACTTCTGATAAACACTATTCTTTGGATATTATAGCCTAGTTAGTATCATGGCTGTAACCAATCAAAAACTAATTATTGGATTTATTCGCGCCACACATGGTCTTGCGGGTAAACTAAAAGTAGTTAGCACTTCAGGCGAGTTTGAACATTTTTTTAAACTAACTGAGGTAACAGTAAAGAAAGGCGATACCGAAAAAAACTTTGTTATTAGCGAAGTTGATTATGGAGGAGTTGATCTTTACATAACATTTGAGGGAATAGACTCAATCGAAAAGGCGAAAGCTATTGTTGGTTGGGAAATACTGGTTGACAGAAATGATGCTTGTCCTTTGTATGAAGGTGAGTATTATCAAGAAGACCTAAAAAAATGCTCTCTTGTGTATTATGAAGACGGAGTTTCTACAACACAAGCAAAAGTTGTAGGAAAAATAACAGACGTATTGGGAGGCGGAGCCGACGACCTATTGCAGGTTGAAGTTTCCGAGAGCTTGGACGCTGACTCCAACAGTACAGATAAAAAAAGAACAGTTCTTGTTCCATTCCGAAAGGAATTTATCGGTACGGTTGATATTGAGAACGGTATTGTTCAACTGATGCACCTCTGGATTTTGGATTAAAAAATGAAGTTCCATGTGCTGACCTTATTTCCTGAGATACCAAAAGCCTTTTTTGATACTTCAATAATGGCAAAAGCGGTAGAAAAGGGAATTGTTTCCTACGATCTTGTTAACATTCGTGACTTTGCGGACGATGTTCGTAAAACATGTGATGATACTCCGTATGGTGGCGGCGCAGGAATGCTAATGCTACCTAAACCTTTAGATGCTGCATTAAAGGCAGTTCTTGGAAAACCACCTAAGCTTGCCTTAGAAGGTAAAAAGTCTAAGAACAAAAAAAGAAGCTCACGTGTAATCTATGTGAGTCCTTCTGGAAAGCCCTTAACGCAAAAACTTGCTGAGGATTTGAGCAAAGAAGATTCTTTGGTCTTTATTTGCGGTCGGTATGAAGGTATAGATCAGCGTATTGTTGATAAATGGGTTGATGATGAAATATCAGTAGGAGACTACGTGTTATCATCAGGAGAAATAGCATGCAGTGTTATTATAGATGCTGTGTACCGTCTAGTAGATGGAGTTATTTCTTGCGAAAGTTTAGAAGAAGAAAGTTTTTCTGATGGACTTTTAGAATACCCTCATTATACAAAACCTGATATATTTGATGGAATGAAAGTTCCTGAGGTGTTGCTTTCTGGACACCATGAAAATATTCGAAAGTGGCGATTAAAAAAAAGGCTTTTAAAAACTCTTTTAGTTCGCCCTGATTTAATTCATCAAGCTCGTGTAAACAATACACTGGATGAACAGTCAGAAAAAATACTTTCGGATTTAATAAAAGATGGAGATAATAAGTAATGGATATTATTAGACAAATCGAAGAATCTCAAAAAAGAGATGATATTGTTGCTTTCAATGTTGGTGATACTGTAAAGGTTCACTTTCGAATTATTGAAGGTAAAAACGAACGTGTTCAAGTATACGAAGGCCTTGTAATTTGTTTTAAAGGTTCTGGTGCTACAAGAACATTTACTGTTCGCAAAAATTCATACGGTGTAGGTGTTGAAAGAGTTTTCCCAATGCACTCACCTCGTATTGCAAAAGTAGAAATGGTTAGACCAGGTAAAGTACGTAGAGCAAAACTATATTACTTACGTGGAAAAATTGGTAAAGCTGCAAAAGTACGTGAACTTATCATTAAAAAGTCTGATAGGATTGCAAACGCAAAAGCTAAAGTAGAAACACCAAAAAGCGACGATTAATACGTTTTTTTTGATTTTAGTCCTCGTAGACTAAAAAAACCGTAACTAACTGTTACGGTTTTTTTTTAATAGTGTTTTTTTTATGGCAATGATTAATCAATTAAATGGTTTTATTCTCAGGTTTGTAATGGTAACAAACTATATAGGTGTGCAATGAATTTATTAAAGTCTCGTACAAATAAAATTTCTTTTGTTATAGTTGCAATAACTATCATACTTATTGGATTGTTGCTCAATTGGGGTAAAGCATCTGTTAATGCTGCGATACTAAACTCCGCAATTAGTGAAACAGAAAGAATTGGAGCACAGCTAAAGTTATACCTAGAAGAAGCCTTAGAAGAAGGCATAGAAGATCTTACCCTTATAGCTAAGTACATGTCAAATGAGCGCGTCACAGAAGAGAGTGCCGTGGATTTTTTAATAAGTCAATCTCATGCTGAAAAATTTAATGTTCTTTATTATGTAGACTTACATGGACAAGGGGTTATGCAAAGCGGTGAAAGGAGAGACTTTTCCAATAATAAGTCGTTTCTTAATGCACTTAAAAAAGACTCGTTCATTGACAATCCACGTATATCGCATGAAAATGATGAAATGGTATTTGATATTGCAGTACCAGTAATAATCGACGATGAGCTTAGTGCAGTATTATGTAGTCAGCTTTTTTTAGATGCAATCTTTGACATTTCTTCTGAACATACGAAGGGAAATGGAGATGTGTTTATTGTAGATTATAATCTTAATTTAATTTTTTCTACTAGCGAAAATCATATAAATACAACTATAATTCCACCTCAAGATATAATTCAAATGGGTTTTGAAAATGTTGCACAAGCCCAAAAAGATTTTGTAAACAAAAAAAATGGTAGTTTCTATTATCAATATGATGGAACGCCTAAGGTTATGACCTATATGCCTATTGCTATGACCGATTGGGTTTTAGCTATAAATGTAAAAAACGAAACACTTACTACCGAACTTGCAAGTGCCTCTCGTCGCCAAGAAGCTATTGGAGATGCAGTGTATTGGATAGTTATAGTTCTTGTAATGTATATAGGATATGCAAGTAAAAAAACAAATGCAGAAATAGAAAAAAAAGCATATTATGATTCGCTAACTGGCCTTCCAAATATGTCAAAATTTCAAATAGATATAAAAAATGAGCTAACAAAAAATCCCCATAAAAAATATGTGCTTCAAAAATTAGACTTAGCCAAATTTAGTGTGCTAAATGAATTATATGGTCATAAAATGGGCGACAAAGTGCTTTTAACCATATCTGATATTATGAAAGAAATAACTCAAAATATTGAAAAAACATTTATTTGTGCAAGAGTAGGTGTAGATGAGTTTTTGATGTTTTCAGGAAATGGGTATTTAGAGGCGGATGAATCAGCAAGGTATAGTAGTGAGCGAGACTTTAAGGAACGTCTTCCAGAACTTAGTGAGTACGAGTTTTTGTTTCGATATGGAAGGTACTTTATAGAAGAAGGCGAAAACGATGTTTTAAGTATGATAGGAAAGGTAACATTGGCCCATAATATGGCCCGACTAAATCCACATCAAAAAACATGGGACTACAATGATGCGTATCGCCAAGAAATACACATGCACACAGAGATAAATAATAAAAGGCAGCGAGCCTTAGATAATAATGAGTTCACGGTTTTTTTACAGCCTAAGTTTTCTATTTCTGACACGAAGCTTGTAGGGGCTGAAGCACTTGTTCGCTGGATAGAAGCAGATGGAAACATCATATATCCAAACAGATTTATTCCTCTTTTCGAAAAAAATGGTTTCATAGTTGAAATAGATACATTTGTTTTAGAAAATGTATGTAAAATGATTAGGCGGTGGCTTGATAAAGGCTATACACCTATTACAGTATCGGTTAACTGTTCAAGACTAAACTTAAACTCTTCAAATTTTGTAAGAGATGTTATTGCAATTGTGGATACATATAGTGTTCCCCATGAGTTTATTGAAATAGAATTAACTGAGTCAACAACAATTGAAAATGAAAAGCGAATTGAAAAGCTGTTTGAAGAGCTTCATGAGCATGGCATTAAAATATCAATAGATGATTTTGGAGCAGGATATTCTTCTCTTGGTATGCTTAAAAACCTACAGGCAGATACTCTAAAATTAGATAGAAGTTTTTTTGCCGAAAGCAAAATTATACGTCGAGACGACATGCTTATAGATGGAATTGTTAAAATGTCTCACAACTTAGGAATGTATGTAGTAGCAGAAGGTATAGAAACAGAAGACCAAATCGAGCTTTTACGTACAATGAATTGTGATGCAGTACAAGGCTTTGTTCACGCTAAACCTATGAAAATAGAAGATTTTGAGCGCCTATATTCCGACGCTTTATCAAAAAATGGGGTAGAGGATAATTCCTATGTACCTTTTATAAAAGATATTAATGATACTAAATTTGCAAACTCATTTGTTCCTTGTGGAATACTCATTACAGAAATAGATGAATACTTTACTATCGTAGAGGCAAATAAAGGCTATTTTGATTTAGTCGGATTCACAAGAGATGAAGTACACTTTCATTATAAAAATCGTGCAATCGAAATGTTTCATCCCCAAGATATTGAAGGCCTAAAAAAATACTTTTTACAAAAGATAACAAGTAGTTTAGAAGTGCAGTTAGAGTATGTTTGCCGCATTATAAGTAAGGATAATAATTGGAAAGTGATTCATATTCATGGCCGTGTAACAGAGAATGAAAAAGGTATAAGTCGGCTATATTGTGCTGTAAGTGACATAACAAATCATATAGATCTTTTAGAAGAGTTAGAGAAGGAAAAAAGTTTTAGCTCTGCCTTATCTTCATTAACTGATACAGTATTATTTGATTATGATATAGCTGGGCGGTCTATACGTTTTTCTAAGCGATTCTCAGAATCATTAGGTATACCAGATGTGGTTGAAAATTTTCCTGATTCAGAAATACGTAAAAAATATTTTGATGATTCTTGTAACTTTCTTCTTGACGACGATTTTCAACTACTTGATACACAATCGTATGCAAAAGAAGTAAAGGTGTATTTGCCTTCTGGCGATATTGCATGGTATTTTTGCAATTATACCTTTGTATGTGATGTTAAAGCAAAAAAAGAACGTATAGTAGGTAAAATGACAGATGTTAGTGCTCGCTATGCATTAACAGAAAGTGTTTATAAAGACCTAGAAAAGGATATGCTCACTGAGTTGTACAATGAAAAAAGCGCACATTTTGTTATACAAAAATATCTTAATTTTGCAGCTGGCAATGAAAAAGGTGCTTTGTTGTTAATCGATTTATGTAATTATTATGATATTCATGAGCAGCTAGGTCAAATTTATAGTGACGTGTGTTTAAAAGAAGTCGCAGAACTTTTACAAAGTACATTTAGAACGGTAGATGTTCTTGCACGATTTTCAAAAAATACATTTATCGTATTTTTAAAAGACTATAAAGATAAGGTCATACTAGATAAAAAGCTATTTGAATTAAAAGAAGGCCTTAATAAAACGTATATAAAACAAGAAAAAACACTGAGATTAGAATCAAAAGTTTCAATAGCACATTATCCAGAAGACGGCACAGATTTTAGAACCTTGTGTAAAAAACTGAATTAGAAAACATATTCACTCGTAAGTTTTCCGTCTTCTTCAAAAATTGAGACAGAAAAATCTGCCCTTAAAGAAAGCTTCAGTTCAAACCATGTAGTTGTGGGTTCTGCTAAACCTGTTAGATGAAAAGAAGGGCTTGCACTTGCTTTTAAGCCTCTCCATTCATATGTTACTGGAAGTTCAAGTACAAAGTATGCAAGGTTGTTTGGTTTTTCACTTCTTACTTCATATATAGTATCTACTAGATTTGTTCCGACTTCCTTGAGCAAGAATGTTGTTTCCGGTTCTAAGGAAAATCTACGTAGATTCGATGCATTTGCAAAATTAATAATTGCTTTATGGCTTGCCCACAACGCTCCTGGCCCGTAAGGCGAAGTGTACGGCATGTACATTGCAATTCCACCATTATAGCGATATAAAGCCCTTATAAGAGCTACTTCACCTTCTTCATCTACTGTATAACCAGAAAAATTACCATACAAATAATGTGCATATCCTACATTGGTCGAAAAAAATACATCCATGTTTTCGAGCTCTAAGGTATTTTGCATAGTTGCTCGTGCACTCCAAATAGTTGGGCTTTGTGTATCATCTATGCCAAAAACACCAGCATTAAACTCGTCTGCGGCAATTTGAAAATCTAATAGTATGTTTTCTGTAGGTACAATGCCAAAATCAAGGGCAACAGAAATATTATTTGGAGTAACGTCAGTAGAATGCCAATCTGCAAAGGGAAAAAAATCAGCAAATTCAAAGCGATTGTTTCTTCTAACTAAAAATGCATTAAATGCAATACCTGCTTTTATGCTATCATTTTGAAAGCCAAGTCTTTGAAATGTGCTTAAAATAATGGACGGAAAATCATCATACTGAAAACCATAAAAATAATCTTGATAACCATGCCCTTGTGGGTCTGCAAAGTATTCATCCTTAAAATCATTTCCAGTAGAAACATCTTTTTGATAGTAGCTCTCTGCAGATGGAATATTGGTCACCTGCCAATGTATATTAAAAAATTGTGTAAATGGTATGTTAATTCGGATAATATCGCTAAAGGGTATTTCGTTATTAAATAGTACAGATCCTGCATGAGGGTATCCCATTTGTGTATTGACCCTTCCAAATAGTACTTGAAAATTTGGATTATCATAGTAAATGTATGCTTGTTTAACAAAGTTCAAATCAGTTTGTGCTATATTAAAATTATTTGTAACAAAGTAATTATATAAAAATCTTGGCCTTATTTCGAAGTCTACACCGCCTCCAATTGACGCACTGCTTGTATATTCGATAGAAAATCCTAGTAGTGGTGGTATTGATAAAAAGTTTTTTGTGTAATCAATTGCATTATTTGCATTATAACGATCTGTGTCTTCTATAGTTTTATGTTGTGAAAATAAGTGAAGCATTGGTTCAACAAAGGCAGATGCTTTAATTCCTTCAGTGTTGCTCAATAATGCAGTGTCGATAGAAACAGTATTAGAAGCATCTTGTACGCTACTAAAAAGTAAAGGGCCTGCATAAAATGGTGGAATGAGTCCATTTTTTATGTATTCTTTATGAATACTTGTAATAATACTATCAGAATAATCTATTACTTGTGAAAACACGGGGCACATAAAAAGTATAGTTACAATACAAATAATCTGAGCTTTATTGCTATTCATAAATAGTTCCTTATTTTTATGTTTAAAGTATAGCATGGGAGTTGTTATCTGTAAATATACGAGCAAAAAACTTTATAAAAAAAAACATGCTTTTGCCCTTGACTGAATGAGTAAAATAGCGTTACAATTGTATGAGTGAACTCTGAGTATACAATTGTCGTACCGGATAACGATGTTTTAGTTCGGTTGTGTGGCAGTAATGATAGCAATTTAAATCTCATAGAAGAATATCTTGGGGTACGTGTTTTTACACGTGGTAACGAAATCTCAATATCCGAAGATGACGAAGGTGTTCGTCAGAGATTTAAACATATTATTGATAGGATTATGGATGAAGTACAATTTGGCAAAAATGCAGATGCCCACTTAGTTCATTCAATATTAAACACTGGAAATACCACATTACATCTTTCAGAAAGTGATTTAAAAGAGTATTTTTCGAAAGCAAGTATACATATTCCAATGGGTAAGTGTTCAGTATATCCAAAATCACAAAGTCAGGCAGAACTAGTTAGTGCACTGAGAATGCATGATATGGTTTTTTGTATTGGACCTGCAGGTTCTGGAAAAACATTTTTGATGGTTGCAGAAGCTTTAAATCTTGTGCTACAAAGAAAAAAGTCAAAAATTATATTAACACGACCAGTAGTTGAAGCTGGAGAAAGTTTAGGTTTTTTGCCGGGAGATTTAGAGCAAAAAATAAGTCCGTATCTAAGGCCGCTGTATGATGCAATGGAAGCCCTTTTGCCTCGCGAGCAAGTAAAAAAACTTGTAGAATCGGGGGTAATAGAAATTGCACCTTTAGCATACATGAGAGGAAGAACATTGTCAAATTGTGTTGTTATTTTAGATGAAGCACAAAATACTACAAAGCAACAAATGAAGATGTTTTTAACCCGAATGGGAGAAAACTCAAAAGTCTTTGTAACAGGTGATATAACGCAAGTTGATTTACCAAAAAAAATTGAATCAGGCTTAAAAGTTGGTATCGAGATTTTAAAAAATATAGAGGAAATTAAAATAATATACTTTAATTCAACTGATGTTTTTCGAAACGCATTAGTAAAAAAAATTGTACAGGCATATGAAGATTATGAATAGTTTTATCCCAGATATAAAGACACAAAAAGATACATTTATCGCAATGATTCGCTCAAACACACCTTTATTGGCAGTGTTTATAATTACTTTAGTTATTCTACTCATTGTTTCTTTTTTTGATATAGTTACTTCTCAAACAGTATCATCAATTTCGATATCAGAATATGAAGTGCATCAAATTGCAGACCGAACTATAATAGCAGATCAATTTCTTATCGGCTCAAATGATGACCCTGTTATAATTTCTGAAGGTGAGGAAATTATAAAAAAGGGTTTTGCAATTACAGAAGAGCAATATGAAAAGCTACTTGTTATGGCACAAACACCAAGTTATATAGATTATAGTTCATTTTTTAAGTCATTCTTATATATACTTCTTTTAAGTTCTTTAACCTTGTTTTTGTTGTCACCTACAATACTAGGACGAAAAATAAAATTAAAAGAAGCTGTGTTTTTTGCAGTAACACTTATTATTTTATATGCCGTTATTGTATTAGTTAAAAAAACAGTGGCATTTTCAAATTCTTATTCTCTTGCAATAATCCTTCCTGCATCATTTTTTGTAATGCTTATTACAATAATGTTTGATATTCGCCTTTCAGTGTTTGCATCCTTTTTGTTTTCTTTTGCGGTGCTAAATGCTTCATCGTATGATGTACCAGTTGCACTTTTTACACTTGCAACATGTTTTTTTGCAAATGCCATTATACGTAAAGCAAATAAACGTATTATATTAACACTTATTGCAATCACCCTTGGTATTTTAAATGCACTTGGATTTTTCTTAATTGAACTTATTTTTAATACCAATTTAGAGGATACATTGATAAATGTATTTGGGGTAGCACTAAACGGTTTTATTTCTGGTATCTTAATACTTGGTTTTTTAACACCGCTAGAATATATTTGTAATACGGCCTCTGTGTTTAGGCTTTTAGAGCTTTCGGATTTAAACAATCCTCTTATGCAAAGAATGCTTTTAAATGCTCCAGGTACATATAATCACTCAATGTTAGTAGCAACCTTAGCAGAAACCGCCTGTAATGATATAGGTGCAAATGGGTTACTTGCTCGTGTTGGTTCGTATTACCACGACATAGGAAAAATTGAACAACCAGAGTATTTTGTGGAAAATCAACGAGAGGGAAACAAACACGATGAGATAAATCCTCGTCTTTCGGTTTCTGTAATTAGGAATCACGTAAAAAAAGGCGTAGAGCGTTGTAACCAATTGCATCTTCCAACTGAGGTTATAGATATTGTTTCTCAGCATCATGGGAATAGTACCATATATTATTTTTATAACGAAGCAAAAAAACAAGACCCCAACGTAAGCGAAGATGATTTTTCTTATATGGGAACAAAGCCAACGTCAAAAGAAGCAGCTGTAGTTATGATATGCGATACCGTAGAAGCAGCGTGCAGAACACTGCAAGACCCTTCTGTTTCAAGACTTAATAGTTTTATTAGAAAACTTATACTTGGAAAATATGAAACAGCCCAGTTAGATGATGCAAATCTTACGTTTGATGATTTAAGTAGAATACAGCAAGCATTGGTAAATATAATGGCCGGATATTACCATTCTAGAATAGAATATCCTAACCAAAATGACGATGCAAACGATAAAAAAGTAGAAAGTCCAAAAAAAACACAAAGTAAAAAAAAGAAAGAGGCAGCACATGCAGAATAGTAAATGTGAAGTGTATGTATCAACAGAAGACATAGATGAGCCTTCGTGGTTTAATAACGTAGAACCATTTTTACAAGAAGTGCTTTCACTTAGAAAACATGACAATTGGCAGCTATCGGTTATGTTTTGCTCTGATGCATACATGAAAACTCTTAATAAGCAATATCGTGATAAGGATTCATCAACTGATGTACTTTCATTTGAACAAGGTGAAGAATACATAGATGACGATGGAAAATTACAATATATTGCAGGAGATATAGCTATAAGTGTTGATTTTTTGTATAATAATGCAAAAGAATTCAATGTTTTGCCCGATGAAGAATTGAAGAGACTTCTCATTCATGGTATCCTACATTTAGAAGGATATGACCATGGGGATGCTCATATTGGTGAAGAAACAAATGAAATGTTTGAATGTCAGGAGAGTATTATTCAATCATTTCAAAATTATAAAATAATAGAAGGATGAAGATGGGTTTTTTGAAAAGTTTATTTTCTAAGGCGAGTGAGGAGGAACCTCACTCTAGTAGTCCCGATAGGGACAAGCAAGAACGAGAAAAAAGGGACATGATTAGAGGGATTGAAGAGCTCGCTGAGACTTCAGTCAAAGAGGTTATGATTCCGAGAATTGATGTTGAGTTTATGTCTGTGACAATGTCAGAAGACGAGCTTTTGGAAAAAATTGCAGAAAGTGAACATTCTCGCTTTCCTGTGTATTCAGAATCAATAGATGATGTCGTTGGCGTGTTATATGTCAAAGATTTAATAAAGGCAATTGCAAAAAAAGAAGCAGTTGACTTAGAAAAAATTATACGAAAGGCATTTTTTGTTCCAGAGTCAAAGAGAATAGATTCTCTTTTACGTGAGTTTAAAAGACGACATGTGCATATTGCAATTGCAATAGATGAATACGGTGGTATTTCCGGCATCGTATGTATGGAAGACATAATTGAAGAAATAGTTGGAGACATTCAAGATGAGTTTGATAACGAAAACGAAGACATACTCACTCTTGGAGATAACACTTGGTTGTGTGATGCTCGTGTAAATCTAGATGATTTAAACGAAGAAATAGAATCTGAGTTTCCAAATGAAGAGTTTGATACACTGGGTGGTTTTGTATTTGACTTGTTTGGAAAAATTCCTGTTAAGTATGAAAAAGAAAGTTGGAATAACTATGACTTTATTATACAAGACATGGAAGGCCATAAGGTAAACCAAATAAAAGTTATTAAACATCCTGTTGTTGAACAATAACAGCTGTTTTAACCACCAAATATCGGGAGGGAATTGGTGTTGAAAAAAACTATCGTTGTTTTAACATTTTGTATAGTACTATTCTCAAGTGTATATGGACAATCTGCCCTAGATTTATATATGCAAGGAAAACATGCTCAAAATAGAGAAGATTGGTATATGGCAACAGAGCTATACCTAGAAGCCTTAGAGTTAAATCCTTCCTATGGTGAAGCATGGCTTTCCTTAGCTGAGTGCGCATACGAGTTAGATCAATATGATTTAGCAGTGAGCTATGTTGATAAAGCTGCAATATATATAAAAAACAGAGTAGATATCCCTAATTTAAAAGGCTTTTCTTTAATAGGTTTAGGAAGACTTACAGAAGCAAGGCAGATATTTTTAGAAACACTTGCAAGGCAACCTAACGATATCGAAGCGCGTTTTGGACTAGCCCAATTGGATTTGTTTGATGGTAAGTTTACCGGCGCGGAAAATTATTTTTTAGATGCATTAAAACGTGATACCTCCAGTAAAAAAGCATTAATATCATTAGCTTTAATCGCAGATGAAATGGGCGATACACGAAAGGCTCAAAACTATGTTAAGCAAGCTATAGAGTATCATAGTGATAGGGCTGATGTATATTATTTTGCAGGCTATCTTGCTGCAAAAGAAAATGATCTACAAGATGCTGAAAACTATATACGCACTGCTATTCGCTTAGATGGCGATTATGAAATAGCGTATAAACTTTTAGCAGATGTCCTCTTTGTTGCACAGCGATATGAAGAAACCATTAATGTATGTGATTATATGATTTCACAAGATAGAAATAATAGTTCTGCTTGGTACATAAAAGGTTTGGCACAAAGTAAGTTACAACAAACAGAGCAAGCACTTTCTTCTTGGGAAATTGGTTTGCGTTTAAATGAAAATGATGAAATAATGCGCTCTGCATTTGAAATGTACATATATGAAAATGTATCAATAGAAGATTCACGTAGAAGTAAGTGGGCTGAGTATCATTTAGAAAAAGCAGATATAGCACGCTCAAAGTATCTTGCAAGTACAGCTTTGTATGAGTATCAACGAACATTGCGACTTGACCCCTATAATGTAGAAGCTCGCCTTGCATATGCCTCTATACTTCTACAAGAAGGGTACTCAGAATCGTATTTATCACAATTACAATTCCTACAAGCACAAAACCTCTCAACAAGAAGCATAAATGATAATATTGAAGCATATGCCTCAATGCTATCTAATACGCTACCAATTAAATGGGATGTAGATGCATTTTACCTTGATAAAAAACGATGGAGTATTGCATTTTTCCACTTAGATGAAAGGCTTTCACTTTTTCATCAAGATTCAATTTCAATCGTAACAGATATGGTAGCAGAAACATTTAATTCAAATCAAGCAATTGAAGCCGACTCTAGCAATGCGGCGGTATCTGGGTTTGCACAAGCATTTAGAAGTGCCCGTGAGCAAGGATATGATTATTTTGCAATCGTAGATGTTTCAGAAGGTGAACGAGATATTAGAATTACTGTTGACCTTTATTTATCTGCAATGGGAACAAAGGTTGATTCTTGGGAAGTGTACAGAACAGGAAACGATATGCTTTCTTCGGCATTACAAAAAATATCAAAAGATATTACAAATGCCGTTCCTAAAAAAGGAAAAATTATTGATAGACGTTCAACAAGTATTCTCATCGATTTAGGTAGAAAAGATGGCGTAGAAGTTGATCAGGTTTACGAAATATATGAGGGTGGAGATCTTGCTCTTGCTGATAGTGGTCTTGGCTTAAAGTATGATAGCAAAGATGTATTAGGAACAATAACTATTACAGAAGTAGGGGAAGATATAGCTCAGGGTGTGTATAAACAAAATGGGTTTTATGATTTAGTTGCAATAGGCGATGAGGTGATACCTACTATTACAATTGAGCCAGAAGAAATTACAGACTCAAATACAGAGGTAAATCCTTCTGTGCAAGCACCAGAAGTAAATATAGATACACAGACAACAATTTTGTATGATTTAATTGACTCAATTAATTAATACTTAAAAGAGCCAATTACCATATTATTGTTACTGCACTGTATAACGATTTAATACCTCTTCAATCCATTTATTGGATTGCAAGGGGTATACTTTTTTTGCTTGCTGAAAGAAAAAAAGAGAGGTTCTATAATCTTGGTTAAAATACTTTGCTTGAGCCAAATAAAAATTAGCACGAGCAGTCGTTGTTTTTGAGCGATTTGTTTGCAAAAACTTTTCTAATTCAGCTTCTGCGGTTTTCCAATCGCCTTTTGAAATATATGTATCTACAATATAAAATATCGTGTAGTCATCGCCTGTTGCGTTTTGTCCGTTTTGATCAACCGGTAAAATCTCACTTGTAAAATAACTTGAATTTTGTGTAATGTTATGAAAGCTATTAGTATTTAATAGCGTTTGCTCTGTAATAATTGGCACATCATTTTTTTCAATTTCTTCATTTATTTGTAAAACAGGTAGCGGTCGCTCTCTTTGGGGGCTAGAAATATTTGCTTGTGGTCTAGGGGAAACAACTTCTTGTTGTTGTATTACTTCTGCCTTTACTACTGGTGTTGCTATACGCGCTCGTATTACTGGTGAGTCTGTAGTATTAACTGTTGGTATAAGAACATCATAGAGGTTTCCCTTAGTATCTATAGCAACAATCGCATAATAATACTCTTTGTAATCAGAAAGAACATCAGTATACTGTGTAGTAAGTGCAGGAAGACTTGCAATAGGTTGTGTGCTCGAAAGTGTTACTGGCTTAATTATGCTACCAGAAACTTTATATACAAGTAGCTCTTGAATTTGGTTTGCAGCCTCTTGAGATACAAACCAATTAATGGTTACTTGTCCATCTTTTAATACACTAGACACCGTAATATTTGTAACCATTGGGCGAGCTTCTTGGGCTGTGCAAAGTGAAATACATACATAAAAAAGAATAAAAATACTTAATTTTTTCATACTAATCTAATTATAACATAAAATAAGTATTTGACAAGATGTAAACTTTCATTTATGCTATAAATATGTTTGTTTCTGTTATTTTAGACCCAGGTGGAGTCGATACATCGCGTTCAATTGTGTCTCTTTTGGCACAATATGGTTTTACTAAGGTACAACGTGCATGTTGGGAAAACCCCTCTTTATCTGAGGTACAACTCATTAAACTTAAAAAAGATATTGATAGGGTTACAGATTATTATGATAGAATTCGTATGTACCAGTACCCTGTGAAAGGCTTAATGGCAATCACCGAATTGAGTAAAAAAAAGTGGAAGCGCTGTATGCTTAGGCCACCAAAAGACATTTAAAAGAGGTGACTATGTTAGATGAATTAAAATCCCCTATAGCTTCGTTAAAAGCTGAAATCCTAGATGTTTGGGGGCGTCTTTGACTCTGCTACAATTGAAAACCGCATAAAAGAAAAAGAAGAATTATGTGCTCACCCTGACTTTTGGAATGAACCTTCAAAGGCAGAGGCAGTTTTGTCAGAAATTAAAGCGCTAAAAAATCGTATAGAGCCATGGAAAGAACTTATTGAAAACATGGAAAATATTGTAGCCTTATATGAACTCTTAGACGAATCGCACGATGCAGAACTAGAACAAGAAATAAAAACATTATTTGAAACATCACAGGAAAGTTTTGAAACACTAAGTATTCGTAATTTGCTTTCTGACGAAGTTGATAAAAATAATGCATTTCTTACTATTCATGCAGGAGCAGGCGGAACTGAAGCTTGTGACTGGGCCTCTATGCTTTTTCGCATGTATACTAGATGGGCTGAGCGACGTGGGTATAAAGTAGAAACCGTTGATATGCTAGAAGCCGAAGGTGGTATTAAATCCGTTACTCTGCAAATTTCTGGTGACTATGTGTATGGCTATTTAAAGTCAGAAGCAGGTGTGCATCGCCTAGTTAGAATTAGTCCTTTTGATTCTAATGCAAGAAGACACACATCATTTACTTCTGTGTATGTATTTCCCGTTTTAGATGATAGTATCGATGTAGATGTTCGACAAGAAGACTTAAAAATAGACACGTATAGAGCTGGTGGTGCCGGTGGACAACACGTAAATAAAACAGACTCTGCCGTTCGCATTACTCATATTCCAACAGGGATAGTTGTTGCCTGCCAAACTGAGAGAAGCCAAACGATGAATAAAGCAACATGTATGAGTATGCTTAAAGCTCGTCTGTATGAACATTATAGGGCAGAAAAAGAAAAAGAAAACTCAAAGTTTGCACAAGAAAAAAAAGATATTGCATGGGGTAGCCAAATACGCTCATATGTATTCCAACCATATACTATGGTAAAAGACCTTAGAACAAGGTTTGAAACAGGCAATATACAAGCAGTTATGGATGGTTCAATAGACCAGTTTATAGAATCATTTTTAAAGGCTAAGTGGAAAGGCCTTCCAATGGGAGAAAGTGAATAATGACAAGGCCTGTGCTATTTAGAGCATTAAGGTTTTTTTCTCTGTTAAGTATATGTAGTATTTTTAGTTTGCCTTTATTGAGTGCTAACGATACTACAGAAGATACATGGGTGATTGCAGCTTCTGTATTTGACTCAAATATCGAAAGCGATGAAACAGCAACACTTATTCCGCAATATATTTTACAAAGTATTCCTCCTACGGTTGAAAGAACCGTTTTGCAACAAGAACAATTTAGGCATGCAAAAAGGCAAAAGTCTGAAGAATTACAAGAAATGTATGAAACCTTACAACAACGTATATTTGAAAGAGATTCTTTAGTTCTTAGTTACTCGAGTGATATAGACTATGAAAAAAACCTCCTTGAAAAAGAAGAGGAAATTGTAAAGTTAAAAGAAGAAATAGAAGAAAAAAAAATAGCAGAAAGTGCCTTGTCGGTAAATGATTTTGAACCAATTGAAAAAGCTATTATACCATGGCAAACTGATGCAAGTAAACTCTATGATGTTCCAGATACTATGAAGTTTTTTAATCCCAAAGATATCGATGGCTTATTAACAGGTAGTATTACGCATCAAGGAAACTTTTTACAAGTAAACTTGACTCTTAGATTGTTTCCAGGAAATGTTATAGCATTGGAATTGTCTGAGATAGATAGTACTACATCGATAGAAGAACTCTCAAAAAGACTTTCTAAAGAATTATATTTACACATGACAAACAAAGAAAGGGTAGCACTACATTTTTCAATTGAACCTAAAAGCGCCGTAGAACAAAGTACAATATATATTAATGGGATCACATTAAAACCAAATGGACAAACGCTTGATTTTGAGAGTATTGACTTAACAAGTGGTATATATGAGTTTTATGTAGAATCACAAGGCTATGAAGGAATTAGTGCAACATACTTGTTTGCGAATCAAGATGATTTTGATGTTACAGTCCATTTAAAAGAACGTAGTGCAACACCGGTAGATGTAGTTATACCGATGACAAATGGCAGCATGTACATAAACACAAAAAAAATGCTTTCACAAAAAGAAAGTATTAGTCCTCAAGAAACAACAACGGCTAATGAAGAAACAGAAAATCGTAGTGAAGAAGAAAGTGAAGATACCAGTGAAGATACTATAGAAAATTTTATTCAAAACCAAGAGCTATCTCAAACTGAAGGAACCGTATATATTGATAATTTTCCAGCGCTTGGAGAATTTGTAAGTTCTGATGGTATAGCAACATGGTTTATTATTGATACGGAACAACAAGAAGGTATAGCAAGAGATAATGAGTATTCATTTAATTTAATAGCAGCAACTCAAAATCAAAGTGACATCATTGAAAGAAATAGAAAAAGAATGTATAATTCTTATGCGGCTCTCATAGTATCGCTACCATTGTATTTTATCTCATATGGGCAATACTTAAACGAATATAATTCATGGGCAAGTGGTCGTTCTAGTGGACAGAACCTAAATGCATGGGATACGGCACGTAATGTTACAATGGGTATTTCTATCGGCTTGGGTATTAATTTTCTTACCCAGTTAGGTATATATATTTATTCTGCGAATAATGTATTGCCTGAAGAAGTAATCATAGAATAATAAATAATAGGATGTATAAATGGCAAGTAGTAATTTTGCACAAAAAATAAAAAATCTTTTTTCAGGTCAAAGTAATTTTGATGATGATTTTTTTGAATCTCTGAGCGACATGCTCGTTGAAGGTGATGTTGGGGCTAAAATTGCCTTTCAATTAGTTGAAGAGCTTGAGAGCATTTGTAGAAAAAAACGCCTTAGCTCAGAACAAGATGTGCGACAAGAGTTAAAAACATTACTGCTTTCTTTTGCAAAGTCAACCGAGCTTATTGCGCAAGATAATGCGGTTAATGTTTATTTAGTACTTGGTGTTAATGGAGTCGGAAAAACCACCTCAGTAGCAAAGATGGCATCGTATTTTCAAAAAACAGGAAAAAATAACGTAATTATGGCTGCAGCAGATACTTTTAGAGCTGCAGCTATAGAACAGCTAACAATACACGGCCAAAGACTTGGGATAAAGGTTGTAGCTCACCAACACGGTGCAGATCCATCTGCGGTAGTGTATGATGCAGCAGAATCAATTGCATCGAAAGGTGGTGGTATAGTACTCGCTGATACTGCAGGAAGGCTTCATAATAAAGAAAACTTAGTGCGCGAACTACAAAAAATAGACAGGGTTGCTTCTTCAAAGGCTAGCGAAGGTTGTTATAAAAAAATTCTTGTGTTAGATGCAACAACTGGGCAAAATGCTTTTAGACAGGCAGAAGTATTTCATGAAGCGGTAGGTGTAGATTGTATAATACTTACAAAATATGATTCAAGTGCTAAGGGAGGCGTTGCCTTTTCTTTGGGAAAAGAACTTCAAATACCAATTGCATTTATTGGTTTTGGCGAAACGTATGATGATATCTCTCTTTTTGATACAGAAAAGTATATTGATGAATTTATGGGCGAATAATTGGTGAAATATATATTTGTAGTTATCAGTGCAATATTTTTTCTAACATCACTTTTTAGCCAAGATATAACGAGCCCAACTACAGAACAAAACTCTGAAGGAAAAATACGACATTATAGTAATAACGATGAGTATTTTTATATACAAGAAAACTATTCTTCAGTAGTGAGAGCAAGTGAAGGAATCATAGTACAAAAAAAGTATGATGATTTATATAGGCTCACAGAAGAAATTACATGGGAAAATGAAATAATTCGGTATATAAAAAATAATTCGTTTGATGGAACAAGTACTGCCATTGTAGAATCTGTAACCGATGATTATTCTTTATTGCAAAGAATTGTAGAAAAGTATTTAGTAAGTGGATTACTACAAGAAAAAAAAGTATACGTATTAACACCGATAAAAATTGATGCAAATTCTACTGATACTTCCATTAAATTTGACGAAGAAAAAACAGCATTGCTATATACTCAAGGCTTTAGATATGACAATGATAATAGGTTAGTAGAAAAAAATATTACCTACGTTAACAAAGCATATAATGATGAAAAAACTGAATATATATATTCACTTGGAGAAGGCAAACCTGATACCTATGTATACATTAATGGAGTATTAAAAGAATCTATAGTGTATTCAACTGAAAGTGATTGGATAGAAACAGTATTCTTTTCTCCAACAATTTATATTATAACAACATATGAAAATACTAACGCAGTTCGCGAAGAGTATTTTGAAAATGGTATTAAAATAAGAGAGCGTATAAAATGAAAATACCAAAAAAAATTGCTTGGATGATATTTGTTTCCAGGCGCTTTGCACGTGTTGACAACAAAGGAATAAGCGCACTTACATCATTGTTATCATCACTGGGAATCTGTTTTGGAGTTATGACACTTATTGTAGTTATGGCAGTAATGAACGGTTTTCAATTAGGATATATTGAAAGTATTTTAGAAATTAGTTCGTATCATGCACGAATAGAAAGTGATAGCTTAGAGACAATACAAAGAGCTGAAGAAATAGCACGTGAAAACTCCCTTGTTAGAAATGTGACACCATTTTACGAAGAGCAAGCATTAGTGGTGGGAAATAATTCACGCCAACAAGCTGGAATGCTTCGGTTTGTGCCCAGAGATATTCTCAGTCAAGATGAGGGACTTGCATCACAAGTAAATGTATATATTGGTGACTTTACATTACAAGAAGATACCACTGTTATAGGTTCTTCACTTGCACGAGCCCTAGGGGTAACCGTTGGAGATTATGTAAATATTTTACTACTATCAGGTTCCTCTGATGTAGAACTATTATCAGATACACGTGTTTTTAAAGTTGCAGGAATTTTTTATTCTGACTATACAGAAATAAATGATACCTTTATGTTTTTTTCACTTGAGGCGGCTCAGAATATTTTAGGACAAAACAGAGTACCATCCTTAGGAATAAAACTACGTAATTCAAATGATGATACTATTTTTTCTAGTGTTTTAAAAAATGAATTAGAAAAAGAAAATCTTCATACAACAACTTTTATTGAATCTTGGAGAAGTTATAATAGAGCTTTTTTTGGCGCTTTACGAGTTGAAAAAATTCTTTTGATGTTGTTGGTGTTTTTAATATTTATAGTAGTTGGTGTAAATATATTTAATAGCATGAGGCGTATGGTTTTTGAGCGTCGAGAAGATATAGCAATATTGTCTGCACTAGGATCAACCTCTGCAAATATTCAATCTCTTTTTATTTTTCGGGGCTTACTGATAGGAATTACAGGAGCCCTTTCGGGGTTATTATTAGGAATGCTTTTAAGTGTACAAATGGATAATGTATTCTTATTAATTTCAAAAATAACATATTATATACAATACGTTTTTGTGTTGGTTTTTAATTCAAGTAATGTGCATCTTGTAACAGAAAACCCTATGTTTTCATTCTATGCACAAATACCAACTCGAATGGACTTTACAGAAACGGCTCTTATAACATTATTTGGAATACTATCGGCTTTAGTAGCGAGCTGGGTTGCTAGCAGAAATATATTAAAGCTTTACATTGCGGAGGTTTTACGATATGAGTGATAACATACTTATAAACATTGAAGGACTTGAAAAAACATATACTGATTCAATGCAATCATTGACAATACTGCATGAACTTGATATGCAAGTAAAAGAAGGTAGTAAGGTAATTATACTTGGAGAAAGTGGTAGCGGAAAAAGTACTCTTTTAAACATCATTGGAGGTTTGGATAAGGCTACAAAAGGAAGTGTCCAAGTTGGAAACTATTCGGTATCGAACTTAGTAGAAAAAGAATTATCAGATTATAGATCAAATTTTTTAGGCTTAATTTTTCAGTTCCATTATTTACTAAAAGATTTTACTGCACTTGAAAATGTATTTTTACCACTATATATGAGCTCTGTCGATAAAAAAATTGCTATAGAAAAAGCAAAGGTGTTATTAAGTGATGTTGGACTTGAAAACAGAATGAATCACTTGCCGTCACAACTATCAGGTGGTGAGCGACAAAGAGTTGCCGTTGCTCGTTCTTTAATACATAATCCTAGTTTAATACTTGCAGATGAGCCTACAGGAAACCTCGACCCAGAAAATGCAAAGAATATAAGTGATATGCTTTTTACATTAGTTGATAAGTATAATAAAACACTCTTATTAGTTACGCATGAAACATCATTGTGTAAGAGAGGTGATATTGTCTTTAGAATAAAAGAAGGAAGGCTCACACATGACCGTTAAAGCTTCTTTTATGTATGCTATTAGATTATTAATACCCAAAAGACAAACTTCATCAAACGGGAGAAAAAGTTTGTTTGGTGCAATATTCGGTATAGCATTAAGCATAATTCCTTTAGTAGTGGTGCTAGTTGTTGCCGACGGAATGATAGAAGGAATCACAGAAAGGATTATAGGGCTTTCAAGTTATCATTTGCAAGCTGTTCAAACAAATCCACTTAGTCTAACAAATGAAGAACATTTAGAATCTCTTAAAACGATAAAGGCCGACTTGCTTTCTATGGAGGGAGTTGAAAATGCTTTTATCGAGCGACAAGGTGTAGCATTAGCAGTTGGATTAACTGGAAGAACCGGAGCAACTATTAGGGCCGTTGAAGACAGTTTGTTTACAAATAGTAAAGGGTTTACAGAATACGTAGAAATAATTGATGGAGTTGCAGCCTTTCCTGAAAGTAAAAGCGCTGTAATTGGTAAAAAAATCGCCGAAACATTAGAACTTGGTGTTGGTGATACTATCAGATTAATGACCACTCAAACTATTGGAACAAAGATAATTCCAAAATTATACTCTGCTACTATTAGCGGAATAGTATCTTCCGGTTATGAAGAAATAGATGCTCTGTGGGTTTTTTTACCACTAGAGCAAGGGTTTAATTATCTTTCAACTGCCTCTTCACAGGTTAAAATTGGAATTGAAACACCAGATCCTTTTAGTGTTCAACTTACAAATACAGCATTAAGCATTGTTGAAATGCTACCATCTTCATACTATTTATTTAGATGGAATGATTTAAATACAAGTCAATTTGAAAATTATGCATCAACTAGAATGCTATTAATGCTTATAATGTTTTTAATTTTGCTCATTGCGGCGGTGAATATTTCTGCAGCATTAATAATGACTAGCATTGAGAGACAAAAAGAAATTGCAATATTAAAAAGCATCGGAGCAAGCTCAAACGGGATAGTACTTGCATTTTTAATTACAGGCGTTTTATGCGCAATTGGTGGATTAGTCATTGGACTTCCACTAGGCATACTTTTTGGAATAAATTTTAACGAAATTCTGCTTTTTTGTGAAAATTTTTTCAACGAAATCGCAAAAGTGTGGTATTATATAAGTAGTGGAACTGATTATGTGCGTGTAGAGTTTCTTAATCCGGCGTATTACTTAGAAACAATACCTGTTACAATTCCGACAACTGAGCTTATATATATTTTTGTAGGAACAATTGTCTTGTCTATATTAGTCTCCATCGCTCCGGCGGTTCGAGCGGGTAAGGAAAGCCCTCTGGAAATATTACGAAAAAACTAACAAATTTTACTTAGAGGATATTATGCTTTGTAGTGTTTGTAATGAGCGAGATGCAGAACTGTTTGTACAACAACAGACAGTTACAGGAAAGAGAGAAGTACACCTATGTTCTCAATGCGCGAAAAGACGAGGCTTGGATATCGATCACAGTCGATCAAACAATTCTTTAGAAGTTATGTCTCGTTCAGGACCATCGAATCAAACGTGTTGTTATGCCTGTGGAATGCAGTTTTATGACATAGAAAAATTAGGTGTCACTGGATGTCCAGAATGTTATGTTGCATTTTCTAGAGAAATAAAAACTATGCTCGAGAACACAGGGTTAGATGGTCCGTACACAGGGGAAATGCCAAAAACACTTGCACATTTTCGTTCAATTTTAACTGATAGAATAAAGGTTCAAAAAAAATTAGAAGCTTCTATTGCACAAGAAGATTTTGAAAAGGCAGCGATGTATAGAGACTTTTTAAAAACACTTGACAGGTCGTCTGTTTCATTAGGTGATGAAGGTGAGCTCTTTGACAAATGATTATAGTGGGGCATGGTATTCTATTAGTGGTCCTGAAAATGATGTTGTTGTTTCCTCCCGAGTTCGATTAGCCCGTAATTTAGTAAACTATCCATTCCCATCAAGATTTACACATGAAGATGGACAAACTGTAAAAACCTTAGTTTTTGACGCCTTCTCTCAAATTGAAAATGCAGATAAATATCAAACGCTAACAGTGACAAAGCTTGATGAAATTGGACAAAAAATTCTCTTAGAAAGAGGTGTGTTGTCACACGAATATTTAAATAGCCCAGTTGCTGGTATCGTTGTTAGGAGTGATGGTCAATTGATGTGTAATGTTAATGTCGAAGACCATTTGCACCTTGCAGCTTTTTGTTCTGGCTTTGATATTAACCAAGTATATTCTGTAGCCACTGACATCGATGAACAATTGCAAACAAAACTTCAAATTGCAGCTTCGGTAGATTTTGGATACTTAACATATCAATTAGATAATTTAGGAACTGCAACTAAGCTTTCTGTGTATGTTCACACACCGAGTTTACAAGCATTTAATGCAGAAGACTCAGAGTTAACTAAGGTATTACATAAGTTGGAAAAAAATAACTATTCTGTTATTCCTGCTTATGGATTATTATTGTCAAGTGAAAATTCATTTTCTCATGCCTTGGGTAATTGTTATCAAATAAGTACAACAGAGTGCTTTTCTCAAAATAGCGAAGAGCAGATAGATGCATTTGCGCAAGGAATAAAAAGTATTATTGTAGCAGAAAGGTTAGCACGAGAAAAAATGCAAGACAAAAAACCAACTATTTTACGCGACTCAGTATACAAAGCCTTGGCTACAGTAAAATATAGTAGATTGTTAACAGAGCAAGAAGGAATCGATTTGCTTTTTCGATTAAAATGGGGTAAAGATTCCGGTATTTTAACAAAGAGTGATAGTTTTGAGTTACCTAATTTATTATATAGAATCCAAGATGGACATATTTCTTTTGTAAACAAAACAGAGCGATTTAAATTCGAAAAAGATGTAATAGACGTTGAAACACAAGTGCAGCGCCTCAGAGCTTTGATAATACAAGAAGCCTTGGAAAATATTCAGATTTATTCGTAACTATTTAACAAGTTAGGTGTTTATATAGTAGACAAGCAATTGGAGATTTTATGATTAAAGGTCTTTCCCCAAGAGCTCAAAAGCTACTAATGGTACAAGCCCATGATGAAGTTAAAAAAAGTGGTTCCGAGCAATTATTACCTGAACATCTCATACTGGCACTTATTAACAATGCCGATTCAATGGCGTATGCTGTACTCCAATATCTAAAGTTTAATCTATTCCCTTTTAAGATGGCTATTGAAAAAAGCTTTCCTGGTTCGTCTGGTCATACATTATATTCAGAAGTCATTCATTCAAGACGTTTACAATTATTTTTAGATTTAGCACTTAGTGAATCAAAAAACTTAAAAAGAGATTATGTGGGCACTGAGCACTTTTTGCTTGCGGCTGTTCAAGAAGAAAAATCTGTTACCTACGAGTATTTCAAACGAGTAGGTGTTAGTGTTAAAGAAGTTAGGAGCGCTGTAGAAGTTGTAGCCGTGCAAATGCCTTCTTCAGCCCATAATACTAATTTACATTCATTAGGTGAACCAAGCTTTCCTAAAGTATCTAGTACAAAGCAGATAGAAAACACTTCTTTGTTAAATGCGCATAGTATCGATTTAACAGAAAAAGCTCGCTTAGGCGAACTAGACCCTGTAATCGGTCGTAAAAAGGAAGTTGAGCGTGTTGTGCAAATTTTATCTCGTCGAGGAAAAAACAATCCAGTATTAATCGGTGAACCAGGTGTTGGTAAAACAGCAATTGCCGAAGGACTTGCACAAAGAATTGTTAATGAAACAGTTCCAGAAAACTTATTACATAAACGACTTCTTGTTTTAGATTTAGCTTCAGTTATAGCAGGTACAAAATATCGAGGCGAGTTTGAAGATAGGCTAAAACGTATAATGAAAGAAATCTTAGAAAAAAAGAGAATTATACTTTTTATTGATGAGCTTCATACGATTATTGGGGCAGGTGGTGCCGAGGGTGCAATGGATGCATCGAATATTATTAAGCCCGCACTTTCGAGAGGTGAGCTTCAATGTATTGGCGCCACTACAACAAAAGAGTACCGAAAGTACTTTGAGAAAGATGCTGCATTAGAAAGACGATTTCAAGTTGTACAAGTAAAAGAACCAAACGATGAAGAAACTCGTGATATTCTTCTTGGAATAAAAAAACGTTATGAGGAATATCATGGTGTGCAATATGTAGATGATGTTTATGATACTATCATTCGGTTTTCAAAACGATACATTACTGATAGATATTTACCAGATAAAGCAATTGATATTTTAGATGAAGCAGGAGCTATGAAAAAGGTAAGTGAAGTTGGATACCCTGACAGTATTTACGAGCTTCAAGATAAAATAGATCTATTAACGCTTGAAAAACAACATGTAATTCAAAATCAAAATTATGAGAGTGCTGCTCATGTTAGAGATCAAATACATACCTTACGCGATCATCTTGAAACACTTCGTAAAGAGTGGAAGTTTAGAAGTGGTAAAAATATCGTTAATGTAGAGGATATTTGCTCAGTTATTTCAAATATTACTGGCATACCAATCGATCAATTAAGTGAAAGCGAGTCAACGCGTCTTGTAACAATGGAACAAGAAATACACAAAACTGTTGTAAATCAAGATGAAGCAGTGCGACTTATAAGTTCTGCTATTAGAAGATCTCGTGCAGGTGTATCATCAACAAAAAGACCTCTTGGTTCGTTTATATTCTTAGGACCTACAGGTGTTGGTAAAACCTTGTTAGCAAAAGCTCTCGCAAAATTCCTGTTTGGAACTGAAAATTCTTTAGTCAGAATTGATATGAGCGACTATATGGAAAAGCATAATTCAAGTCGATTAGTGGGCGCTCCACCGGGATATGTAGGCTATGAAGATGGTGGTGTGTTAACAGAAGAAATTAGGCGTAATCCATATTCAGTAATATTATTAGATGAAATAGAAAAAGCACATGCGGATGTTTTTAATTTATTGCTTCAAGTTTTAGAAGAAGGCGAGCTTCGTGATAGTTTGGGTCATCAGGTAAACTTTAGGAATACCGTAATAATTATGACTAGTAATGCGGGTATTAGACAAATATCAAGTGAAAACAAATTAGGTTTTACTACAAAACAACATAGAGCCTTAGACTATAATGAAATTAAAGTGGATGCCTTAAGTGAATTAAAAAAGATTATGAGTCCAGAGCTTATTAACCGCATTGATGATACGGTAGTATTTACACCTTTGGATAATAAAGCGATAGGTAAAATTTTAGATTTACAAATAGAAGAATTTGCACAGCGTTTAAGTGAAAAAAATATTGGCATTAGTTTAACGGCTAAGGCAAAAGCTTATTTGATAGAAAATGGATATGATCCTTCATTTGGTGCTCGTCCTATGAGACGCCTAATACAAAGAGAAATAGAAGACAGTCTTTCAATGAAAATAATTTGTGGAGAATGCACCTATTCAGATACAGTCATTGTTGATTGTAAAACAAGAAAAGGCGAAAAATCGCTTGCACTCAATATAATTAAAGGTATAGGTGCAGACACAAGTACCCTTGAACCTGTAAGTGCTGTCAATGCTGTGTAATAGTTGGTCTACCAACAAGCCTTTGCTTCTATAAAAGCATTTTCTGCACTAATAATGGTTTGCTCTGAAACACAATAAGCAATCCTAAACCACCCAGGGCTCCCAAATCCTGCGCCAGGGGCAACAAGTATTTTAAATTTTTTGAGGTGGTCACAAAAAGCAAAATCATCATTGATGAATTTTTTATGGGTATCTTTGGTGGGTGCTGGCACTTTACAAAAAAGGTAAAAGGCTCCCTCTGGTTCAACAAAATCGATTTGTGCGTTTTTAATTATGTTTGAAATCATAGAGCATCTTTTTTCATATAGTGAATAATCTACCTTTGCATCCCAGGCTTTTGCTACAACTTTTTGAAAAAAAGCAGGTGCATTTACATACCCTAAAATTCTATTTGTAAATGTACATGCTGCGATGACTTCGTTTGATTCTTGGCAACAAGGATTAATAGCAATATATCCAATTCTTTCACCAGGTAAGCTTAAGTTTTTTGCAAACGAACTTACTACAATGGTGTTTTTATATTTTGGAAAAATTGCAGGCACTATTTTTTTGTTAAAAGTAATTTCTCTGTATGGTTCATCGCATATAATGAAAGGGTAGTGCCCTGTTTTTAATCCATGGTTTTGTACTGTTTCAATGAGAGATGATATATTTTCATCTGTGTAAATTTTTCCGGATGGATTATTTGGGGAGTTTAATAGAATTGCTGCTACGCTATGTTCTTGTAGCGCCTTTTCAAAGTCTTCTACATGTATGGATAAATCGTCATTTGACATAATAGGAATAAGGGTTCCGCCGTGATTTTTTATGTAGTGTGCGTATTCAGGAAAGAATGGTGTTGGAACGAGAACTGTGTCACCTGGATTGAGTATTGCCTTAAAGACTACATTTAAGGCACCAGCAGCGCCTACGGTTAGTATTGTATGTGATTCATTAAGAGCCTCATTATCATTAAGGCCTTGTTCTTTAGAAACTTTTTTGGCCATCGCTCTTCTTGCATCAATATATCCAGCATTTGGCATATAGGAATGTTGGCCTATAGCACTAGTATTTGCAAGTTCTTTAATTGCATCACTAACTTCTTTGGGGGGCTCTAGATCTGGGTTCCCGAGCGAAAAGTCATACACATTTTCTGCACCGTATTTCTTTTTTAACTCAATACCTGCTTCAAACATAGCTCTGATTACGCCTGCTCCCTTTGAGTTCATTGTTTCTTGTATGTGTTTTGCTATTGGCATTTGTACTTCCTTTTATTGTATGATTATATCATAGACTTAAAAGTCTTACAATAATTTTAGTAGGGTGTTTTCTTAGTTTTTTAATAAATTACATCAGACTATAAATAAGTTTTTTTAGCATTATATGAATAGGTAAAATAATACAAATTCTTAGTGAATAGAGGTATAGGTTTGTTGTTTCTATTTTACAAATATGGTATAATAATAACATTCTATGAAAGTATTTTTTTGGGACGACATATTAAATGCAACCATTCCAAATTCTCCTTGTTATAATTATTTTAAATCTTCCGCTTTAACAATTGGTGGGTTTGATGGGCCGCATATTGGGCATAAATCTTTGTGTCAGCGAGTGCTAGATTATGCAGGAGAGCATAATGTGCAGTCGGGTGTAGTCACTTTTGCTCATTCTCCTAGGATGTTAAAAGAAAAAAATCGCTATGCTGGGGATATTTCAACATTACGTCTTAGGCTTAAAACATTTGAAAAATGGGGCTTCGATTTCGTTGTAGTCATTGACTTTTCTAAGAATTTCAGTAAAATAGAGGGTGTTGCTTTTTTGCGCATATTAGCCGACTATTGTGCTATGCAATTTTTAACAGTTGGAGAAGGTTTTCGTTGTGGATATAAGGGTGAAACCGATACAGCCCATATTGAAAACTTTGCAAGAGAAAATAATATTTATTTTTTACTTGCTCCTCTTATTCATGTTTCATTGCATAATATAAGTTCATCAGTGATTCGTAATCATATTGTTAATGGTAGGCTTAGAAAATGTAATGATTTATTAGGGTTTCCGTATGCACTTGATATCAAGCATGTTATTTGTGATTTAGAAAAAAAATCATCAACAGCTTACATTCAAATTGAACGGACCATTATAAACCAAGTATTACCTCCGGATGGAGAATACAATGTTAGTGTTTTAGTGCAAAATAGTGTTAAATCTTTTTCGAGTATATTATATTTGGATAACATCAACCTTCGCCTGCATGTTCCAAAAGAATTCGAAAATGAACAGTTTGACGTTATCACCTTTGAGTGAGTTAAACTGAATAAATTATGTAACCTAATGGGAATAAAAATAAGGAGTAAGTAATGGGACTTACAAAAGAAAAAACAACAGCAGTTGTATCAAATCTCGGTGCAAATGATAAAGACACCGGTAACACTAAGGTTCAGATTGGATTATTAACTGAACGAATTAAACAATTAACAGAGCATTGTAAAATGTTTAAAAAAGACAAGAGTGCATCACGCGGTCTTATAATGTTAGTTGGTCAACGACGAAGGTTATTAAAATATCTTCAAAGAACTAACCTCGAAGGCTACCGTGCTCTTATTAAAGAACTTGGTTTACGAAAATAATTTTATATATGCAGTTTGTTTAGGTGTATAACAAACTGCATTTTTTGTTACACACTATTGTTATCGCTAATGCGAAAGTAAATCGGAGAAATAAATGATTCAAAAAGTAAGTTATAAAATTGGCGATGAAGAGCTCATTTTAGAAACAGGCTTAATTGCAAAACAAACAAATGGAACAGTATATGCTCGGTTTGGAGGTTCTGCTATTATAGCAACTGTTTGTGCTTCTTCATCAGCTCAAGAGGGATTAGATTATGTTCCTCTTACCGTTGATTACAACGAAAAATTCTATGCCGCGGGTAAGATTCCTGGCGGTTTTGTAAAAAGAGAAGGCAGACCAAAGGATAAAGAAATACTTGTTTCTCGTCTCATTGACCGTCCTATGCGACCTCTTTTTGATAAAGCATTTGGTAGAGATATTCAATTGATTCCAACTTGTGTTTCAACTGACCAAGTAAACCCACCTGATATTTTATCAATTATTGCAAGTTCTGCAGCTGTTCATATTTCAGATATTCCATTTGCTGGCCCTGTAGCTGGTGTGCGAGTTGGATATGTTGATGGGCAATATGTTCTTAATCCTACATATGAACAACAAGAAAAAAGTGAAATTGAAATTGTTGTTGCAGGTACTAAAGATGGTTTTACCATGGTTGAAGGTAGTTCAAACGAAGTTTCTGAAGAACTTATGCTTGGTGCTTTAGAAAAAGCACAAGAGTTTATTACTGCTATGTGTAATCTTCAAGACGAGCTACGAAAAATTGCGGGTAAGGAAAAACTACCTCTTGTTCCTGTTGTTATTGAACTTAAAAATAAAGACGCAATGCTTGCAGAAGCAATGCCAAAAATGGAATCTGCATGTTTCGTAAAAGGTAAGCATGAAAGACGTGATGCTATAAAAGAAGTATTTACTTCTTTACAAGAAAAATATGCAGAACAACTTGAAGACGATATGCAAAAAAAATTATTTCATGCTCTATTTGAAGATATGGAATATGACATTTTACGAAAAAATATTTTAGATAAAGGGCTTCGTGTTGATGGTCGTGGAACAGAAGATATTAGAGCAATTTCATGTGAAATTGATGTTTTACCACGCCCACACGGTTCAGCATTGTTTACCCGCGGTGAAACTCAAGCTTTAGCTGTTGCAACACTTGGGACAGCTATGGATGAACAAGTATATGATGATATCGATGGCGACAGAAGCGAACACTTTATTTTACACTATAACTTCCCACCATATTCAGTAGGTGAAGTTGGCAGAATGGGAACTGGTCGACGCGAAATTGGGCATGGAAATCTTGCTCGTCGTGCATTAGAAGCTATGGTTCCTACAAAAGCTGAGTTCCCATACACTGTTCGTGTTGTTTCAGAAATTATGGAATCTAACGGTTCATCTTCAATGGCATCAGTTTGTGGTGGTACACTTTGTATGTTAGCCGCAGGTGTTCCAATGAAACGCCCAGTAGCTGGTATTGCGATGGGTCTTATTACAGAAGGCGACAAGTACGAAAAATATGCAATTCTTTCTGACATCTTAGGTGAAGAAGATCACTTAGGTGACATGGACTTTAAGGTTGCAGGAACAGTTGAAGGTATTACTGCTTTCCAGATGGATATTAAAATAGCTGGTGTTACAAAAGAAATTATGACTAAGGCTTTGGATCAAGCAAAACGTGCCAGGCTCCACATCTTAGGAATAATGAATCAAACAATTGATAAAGCAGCTCCGCAAGTAAGTAAGTATGCTCCAAAAATTGACAAAATGAAAATTGCTGTTGATAAAATAGGTGCTCTTATTGGACCTGGTGGTAAAAACGTTAAAGCTCTTTGTGCACAATTTGGTGTAACTATTAACACTGATGATGACGGAACAGTTACCATTTATGCTAAAAACTCTGAAGCGGCAGATGCTGCACGTGCTGCAATTAAAGGCATTGTAGAAGATCCTGAAGTTGGAACTATTTACAATGGTACGGTAAAACGCATTATGGACTTTGGTGCATTTGTTGAAATCTTACCTGGAAAAGAAGGCTTATGCCACATTTCTAAGTTTTCAAGATCTAAAATTGCATCGGTATCAGACGTAGTTAAAGAAGGACAACAAATTCCTGTTAAGCTATTAGAAATTGATAAGATGGGAAGAATTAATCTTTCATACATTGATGCTATAGAAGTAGAAAGTAAATAATTACTAGTAACTAGTTAGTAAAGACGCTCGGTTGATTTCTTAATCTGCCGAGCTTTTTTTATGTGAAAGTGGTAAAATCTACATAATTCCATTAATCTCCAGATAAAAATAATGTTAGCATCCTGTGAAAACCGAAAAATATTTTAGTTTTCCTAAAATATTTTTTGATTTAAACCTTGCGGATTTAGAAAAGTCATGTTACAATTTATAAAACACATTAAGGAGGATTTTTAATGACTTTACTTGATAAGGTATTTAAAATCAGTGAACGCAACAGTTCTATTAAGGTAGAGGTAATAGGCGGTATTGTAACATTTGTTACTATGGCATATATTATCTTTGTTAATCCCGCAATTCTTTCTTCAACTGGAATGGATAAAAATGCTCTTTTTACCGTAACCTGTATTGCTTCAGCCATTGGTACGTTCCTTTCAGCTTTTTTGGCAAATATGCCAATTGCATTAGCACCAGCGATGGGATTAAATGCATTTTTCACTTACACTATTGTCGCAGGTCAAGGTGCTAGCTGGCAAGTTGCCCTTGGTGTTGTCTTCTTGTCAGGTGTATTTTATTTGGTTTTAACATTAACGGGAGTAAGAAAACTTATTGCACGTGCAATACCCAAAGTTATTAGTACCGCTGCAACAGTTGGTATTGGCTTATTTATTTGTCTTGTAGGTTTTAGGAACATGGGACTTATTGTTGCAAATCCTGGAACCCTTGTTGCTCTTGGTGAATTTACTTCTCCAGTAGTGTTATCTATAGTTGCTCTTCTTTTAATGGTATTCTTTGATTATAAGAAAGTTAAAGGTGGAATTCTTTTTAGTATAATTATTGTTACAATTATAGGTCTTTTTACAGGTGATGTGGCACTTCCAAAAGCAATTGTTTCACTACCACCAAGTATTGAACCTATTGCAATGAAACTAGATATTATGGGTGCATTAAAATGGTCTTTAGCTGGTGCAATTTTTTCTTTCCTCTTTATTGACCTCTTTAATTCACTTGCATTTGTTATTGCATGTGCTAAACAAGCTGGTTTAGAAGAAGAAGATGGAAATATTAAGAATCTTAACAAAATGCTTTATTCAGACTCAATTGCAACTACACTTGGCGCACTTTTAGGAACAAGTACAATTTCTACATTCAGTGAATCAACAGTTGGAATTACAATGGGGGCTAAAACAGGTTTATCCGCATTTGTAATTGGGGTTCTCTTTTTGCTCGCATTATTCTTTGCACCAGTAGTAACAATTGTTCCATTGTATATAGCATCCCCTGCTCTTGTTATGGTTGGTATTTATATGTTTAGAAGTATTTCTAAAATTGATTTTACTGACATAAAAGTTGCTTTCCCTAGCTTCTTAACAATTCTTTTAATGCCTT
>CAYJIS010000012.1:0-39862 GCA_964370315.1 uncultured Treponemataceae bacterium | reverse complement strand
TTTTTCTGTAACGTACAATACCTGTGTCATGAATTTGATCTACCACAAACTCGATAAAATCTATGTTTGAAGCCATACCGTTTTACCTTATGTAACGGAGATGCCTGGATCTACATCGACCTCTGGTTTTAGTAGTACACATGTTTTGCCATCTTCTGTTTCAACACATAAGAGCATCCCCTGAGATTCTATTCCGCGCATTTTTCTTGGCTTTAAGTTTATAAGAACTATAATTCTTTTTCCTACTAACTCCTCTGCAGTATAATAATCGACCAAGCTTGAAACAATTTGACGAGGGTTTTCTTCGCCGGTGTTCACCATGATTTTATAAAGCTTTTCTGCATTTTCAATTTTTTCACATGATAAAACAGTTCCTGCTCTCATGTCTAGTTTTGCAAAATCATCGTACTCAATATAATCTTTCATTTTTTCCTCTTACTATAATTTTTTTATGATACATATAACTACTAGAACTTAATCAAAGGACAGATTTTCAAAGGGCTCAGGCTTTGCAAAGTGATATCCTTGAGAGTAGTGTATGTTATTGTTGTTAACAATTTTTTGGATGTTAGAATCTTCTACAAACTCAGCAGTAATCTCAGAGCCAATGAGTTTTGCCATATAGCAAATTGAATCTAAAATAAGGTTGCTCTCCTTTGTTTTTGTTAGATTCTTTATTATGTCTCCATCAATTTTTATTATTTCTGGTTTTAAGGACACGATAGAAGTATAAGTTGCAAAACCTACACCAAAATCATCAACTGCAATTTTACAACCAATGCTTCGTACTTTATCTAAGAAGAGAGCTAAGTCTTCATTGTTGTTGTAGTTTTCGGTTTCAACAAATTCAATAATCACTTTTGATGGATTGGGATGTTTTTTTATTCTTTCTAAAAACCAATTTCTAAAATCTTGGGTTTGAATATCAAACAATGAAATATTTAAGCATATTTCATTGTCATTGTTTTCGAAATCTCGAAGTGCTTTATCAAGCATAACTTTACTCAGTTGCAAGTATAGTTTTAGCTTTTTTGAAGTTTCTAAAAATAATCCAGGAGGATACAGTTTTCCTTGAGAATCATAGACTCTCATTAATGCTTCATATTTTGAAATCTTACCGGTTTTATTATCGTGTATGCCTTGATAAAAAGGAACTACCTGATTATTGTTTAAAGCGTAATTTAATGTTTCAAAGATTCTTAAATCTTCTTCTGTAGTAGCGGTTAGTTTTTCTTTTTCATCGCTAACGACAATAAAATTTTGTTGCATATCTGTATGTAAATAAAAGGCACTTCTTGCTCGGTTAATTAAGTTATCGCCAAAAACCAAGGCAAATCTAGAAACCCCTCCAAGGCCTGTAGTTTTAGCATTTACTAATTCATATTGGTCATAAAAGCCTTTCATTAGATTAAGAAAATCTTCATCGCTCATTGCATCATTAGCGACAGCCATAAAGGTTCTATATGTGTGGGCATAAACATGAATAACCGTATCTAAGCCTAATTGTCTATATGCTTCATTTCCTCTCTCGAGAATTTCAGTACAAGTTTTATAATACTGCTCTTCTCCAAAGCGTGCAATCATCATATCAGCACCAACAACTTCAGTCATAGACATTTTAGAAAATTTCATTTTTTTGTGATCAATTAAATATTGCTCATAACTTAATATATTAAAACGCTTATCTATTTGTTTTTGGCTCATGGGACCCCTTCCTTGTATAAAAAAGCTATCAAAGTAAGTTTATCATCATATGCAGATGTATGCAATGGTCCGAAAGTTGAAATTCTAAATTAAATTTATAGAACGAAGTACAGGATATTATATTAACTAATGTTAAGAGGCCAAGTAAGTATATATGTGTACAGGCAAAAATAGTGCAGTAATAAAGAGAGCTTATTCCCAACCAAATGTCGCAGGTGGTTTGTTTGTTATGTCATAGTATAATGCATCAATAAAACAAAGCGACTCAATTTTTTGTACTATTTTTTCTAATACTCTAGCATCAAGATGTGCAAAACGTGCTGTCATTACATCTTCTGAAACCACAGGTCTTAGTACAATTGAACACGAATTAGCAGATGAGCCATATGGGATACAAATAGTTAAGTGTTGAAATATCGTATTGTATAAGCCATTTGATTTTAATTCTTCTAAAACAATTGCATCAACTTCTCTTGTAATATCAAGACGATCTTTTGTACAATATCCTTTTTGTAGGGTGCATGAGTCTTTTTCATACATGCATAGTACAGTTCTGTTAACCAAATTTAGAGAATTAGTAATATATGACGAAGCTTTCTCTAAATCTTCCCATGTTTTTTTTGTAGGGAAAGAATTTTTATTAAAATGTATTACGGCAGGAAAACGGTATGTCCTAAAATCTCCTTGCACCCCAACTGACTTTACAGGAAGGATGTTTCTTTGAAAAGATTCTAATCCCAGATGTGACATGTCAAGGTTTTGGTATTCTTGTATAGCGTTTGCGAGTTCTAGAGAGTTTTCTTTTTCGTTTAATTGATTTGCACACAATACATTTATACTTAAACCTGGTCCTGGAAAAGGATGACGATACACTAACTCATCACTCAATCCTAATTTTTTTCCAACTACTCTAACTTCATCTTTGTATAAATCTTTTAAAGGCTCAATAATAAGTCCTTTTTCAATTAATGCTTGTATTCCCTCTACTCGGTTGTGGTGAGTTTTTATTACATGTGAGTTTTCAGTTCCACCGGATTCTATGATATCTGGGTACAGTGTCCCTTGCCCTAATAACCATTCATCTTCATTGAGATTGAGCTTCTTTATAACTTCATCTCTAACATGTATAAAGGTTTCACCCACGGCATGCCTTTTTTCTTGTGGGTCTGTTAAGTTCTCTACAGCTTTTAAGAATGTAGTAGATGCATCTTCTACGATAAAATTATTAAATCCAAAATCTCTATATCGTTTTGCAATAATGGTACTTTCATCTTTTCTCATAAACCCATTATCTATATGAAGACCAAGTACTCTTTCTTGCCCGAGGGTATTATTTAATAGTGCAAATGCAACTGTTGAGTCAACTCCACCAGATAAAAACAACAGGACTTTTTTTCCGTGAGCAGTGGCTTTTATGTCATCCCCAATTGCTTGAAGTACCGCATCTTGGTTCCAGTTTTTTTTCATAGAACAAATTTTAGCAAAATTTTCAAATATTTTGTCACCACAAAGACTATCTTTCACTTCCGCATGAAACTGTAAACTAAATCTTTTTAAAGATACGTTTTGTAAAGCAGCAAATCTACAATCTTTTGTGTATGCGATTTTTTCAAATCCATCAGGCACGCTAACAACTTCATCTTGATGGCTCATCCATACTTGCTCATCGTTTTCTACGTTATTTAAAAGGGGACTGGTTGAACCTTCATCTTGTAAAAGGCGTGCAAATCCAAATTCACCAATGTCTGCTTTTTCAACCTTTGCGCCGTAGTGCTTTGCCATAAGTTGATGTCCATAACAGGTTCCTAAAATAGGAATGGGTAAATCAAATATTTTTTCATTAAATTGAGGGATATTTTTTTCATACACTGAAGAAGGTCCACCAGAAAGAACTATACCCTTTGCATCACTTATTGACTCTATGCAACAAGAGGGTAGGGCAATTTCTGAATAATATCCCATGAGCCGAAAACGTTTTGCAATTAGATGTGCGTATTGACTTCCAAAATCTAGTACAACTATTTTTTCTCTTTTTACCATTTGAAACTTTACTCCTGTTATTATGAGTGCTTTTTTAGTATCATTTACGATATCAATATCTGTGTATAGTAATATACAAACATAACTTACATAATTGTGTTAAAAAAATACAAGAACTGTACGGTATATATATATTTCTTGTATATAGTTTTATCTCACATAATAAAAGTACTATATTCATCTATGTATAAGCACTCGTATATTAGCTATTTTTAATTGCTGCTCCAACAAAATCTCTAAAAAGTGACTGTGGTTTATTAGGACGAGATTTAAACTCTGGATGAAATTGTCCTGCTAGCATCCAAGGGTGTTCTTTTTTATCAAGTTCAACAATTTCAACTAAATCTCTTTGAGGATTTATTCCACTTAGATGAAGTGTTGATTTTGCAAATATATCCCTAAAGTCATTGTTAAACTCATAACGGTGTCTATGCCGCTCCCAAACAGTATCTTTTGCATATGCTTTATGCGCAAGACTTCCTTTTGTTAGTAAACATTCGTATTTACCTAAACGTAGAGTTCCTCCAATTTGCTTTCCTTTTTGATCCTCCATTAAATCGATAACTGGGTAGGGAGTATCAGCGTCCATTTCAGTTGAGTTAGCACCTTTGAGATTTAGTACGTTGCGTGCATATTCTATGACAAGTATTTGCATGCCTAAGCATATACCAAAATATGGAATTTTATTTACTCGAGCATATTTTGCACTTAATATCATGCCTTCTATACCGCGGCTTCCAAAGCCTCCTGGTACAATTATTGCTGATAAGTCCTTAAATGATTGTTTAACTGATTTTTCATCAATAAGTGTTTCAGAGTCAATCCACTCAATATCAACTTTAACATTGTGATAAATACCGGCATGGATTAATGACTCAACAACCGATAGGTATGCATCTCTCAATTCTACATATTTTCCAACAAGCCCAATCTTTACTGTTTTTTTAGGATTATAAAAACGTTGTACAATTTTTTCCCATTCACTAAGATCTACATTTTTACATTTTATTGAAAGGGCTGTACATAAAGCACTTCCTAATCCTTCTTTTTCCATCATTAACGGAACTTCATATATAGACTCTGCATTTAAGTTTTGTATTATGGAATCTACACTCACATTACATGAAATTGCTAACTTTTCTCTTGTTGCAGAATCAAGTGCAAACTCACTTCGTAGCATAATGATGTCAGGTTGAATACCTAAGCTAAGCAAGTCTTTTACACTATGTTGTGTTGGTTTTGTTTTAAGCTCTTGTGCGCTTTCAATGTATGGAAGTAGGGTTAAATGAACATACGCACAGTTTTCGAAACCTACTTCGTAACGTATTTGTCGTATTGCTTCAATAAAAGGAAGAGATTCAATGTCGCCAACTGTGCCGCCAACTTCAGTGATTATAACATCTGGGGCTGGTTGTTGCTTTGTTGCCTCTGTTTCTGGAGCCATTAAGCGCCGTCTAATTTCATCTGTTATATTCGGAATAACTTGAACCGTTTTTCCATTATAACCACCCTCGCGTTCTTTGTTTAATACTGCAAGGTATACTTTTCCTGCCGTAGTAGAAGAATTCTTTGAAAGGCTTACATCGGTAAATCTCTCATAGTGTCCAAGGTCTAAATCCGTTTCTCCACCATCATCGGTTACAAAAACTTCACCATGTTCAACGGGGTTAAGAGTTCCTGGATCAATATTTAGATAGGGGTCAAATTTTTGATTTAATACAGTGAGGCCTCGGCTTTTAAGCAAAAGACCAATAGACGCTGCAGCAATTCCCTTGCCTAATCCTGAAACAACTCCGCCAGTAATAAAAATGTACTTAGACATAAAACCCCCAAATATATTTTGAGTGTATCATAAATGAGAGTATTTTTCAAGTAAAAATAGAGAAAAAGAATTGTGACAAGGATGGTGTTCTACAAAAAAGTAAGCGACTTTTCTGCTAATCATTTAGCTTTTTTAGAAAACTCAATAGTAAGTTTCACCGAGGATGGAGACACTTACAAGTGTTCTTTGCACGTAATGCTTTCTACCTCTACCATATATACGCATGTTTGACTAAGCATAGTATCAGGGTATGTCCAGTCAGTTTTCCCCGTTTCCTTTTTCATAATTTCATTTAAGGCAGCTCTTTTTTCATCAAAGTCTTCGATAAAGGTTACTTTGCCTTCTCCCATTATGCTCTGAAACGTGCATGCATAATCACATGCTTTTGGACCTTCTATTAAAGCATAGCCTGTATCCATTTCAAAACTGACTTTTGGGCTTTGCTTCATAAGGGATATTTTTCGCCCTTCATTTGCGCCATGAAAATAAAATACTCTTTTATTGCCTCTATGTGTAAAGCCAAAATTCAAGGGGACTATGTACGCCCTTCCATTATCAACAAGCCCAAGTCTTATGCAATGGCATTTTACTATATACGAGTCTATAATTTCGTTGTCTAATATTTCTCTATCTTTTCTTCTCATAATACATATACTATATCATATTAGGCTTTATTTGTAAAACAATATCTTTGCAGTTATTATAAAGTGTGATATACTAAAAACAAGGAGTGAAAATACATGAAAAAAATATTTATATGTATAGTGTATGTAGTTTGTATTCAGCTTTTGATTTCGCAGCCATATAATTATGGTGGCGGGAATGGTGAGGTTTTAGATGAAGGAACAGGTCGTGGGTATTCATGGGTGCTTCGAAAGCATGTGCAAAATGTAGAGTTTTCTGACAGCTATAGAGATAATACACTGTATAGTTCACATGATGCTAATAGTAGTAAAAAAGGTCAAATTACACTAGGTGATAGAATTTCGATTACAGAAATTTATTTTAAAGATTCTGGCTCGTATGAAAAAAATGAATCTTGGTTAAAAGTACGCTATAAAAATATAGACGGGTGGTTAAGATTCGGAAATTATGATATGTATGAAGATGGCGAATGGTCAATTTTAAATGTAAGTGAATTACAAAATACAAAATGGACTGCACGCAAGTTTGACTCAGGCTTTTCGCTTTATACTAATTTAAACGTACGTGATAAACCAGGTGTTAGTGGCTCAACGGTATTGTACACATTAAAGACAACTGGACAGGGCTTTGTAGAAACAGTAGCAGTAACAGAGCAAAAAGAAACAATTGATGGAATAACTGATTATTGGCTTAAAATCGAATACGAGCCAGGTAAGTTTGGATGGATATTTGCTGGTTATGTTACCGTAGAAAGAGGAGGGCCAAAGTATCACTTCCCTGAAACAACAATGGATTTTTTACTTGGTGAAGGCCCGTGATGGTGTTGTATCATAGATAATGCACAACTATAGGGTCGTATCTATAAATCAATTTTTTGCCATTTTCCGCCTTTGAATCTATGTCGGGTAAGGGTAAAACGAACTATTTGATCTAAGAGTAAGCCTACCCATGCACCAATGAGTCCCATGCCAAGAGGGTATACAAAAAGCCAACTGGTAAAGGGGCGAATAAAGGCAACACTCACCAAAGAAACAAATGCTGTGTAGCGTGTATCACCTGCTCCTCGTAGGCATCCCCCAAAAATTAATTGAGCAATTTGTAACATTACAATAATAGCAACGAGTTTCATAATTATATTTCCATAGTCTAGAATTGCCTGGTCGGTTGCGAATAGAGAATAAATGTGCTCGCCAAAAATGGTATATACTATTGCAATAATAAGTGAAAATAAAAATCCAAGCTGTTGGCAAAAGGCACCGTATACTCGTGCTATATCTGCACGTTTTTGTCCTAGGCTTTGGCCAACGAGCGATACACTTGCAACTGAAAGGCCGTCCCCAATGGAAAACGATATGGTTATTATGGTCATTCCAATTTGGTGGGCTGCAAAAGCTATTGTTCCTAGATTGGCAATAACTAGAGCGGTAAGTAAAAAGCCAACGCGCAAAAATGCTTGTTCAACAAAGGTGCCGCTTCCAACCTTGTAAAGACTTCTGTAAATACTTGTTTTAAAACGTAATGTATTTGTTTTACAAAATAAAAAAAGGTATTCTCGTGGCTGCAAAATTGAAGTAAAAGAAACTACAAAGCCCGTAAAAAAGCCTAAGAGGGTTGCAATGGCTGCTCCTTGAACTCCTAGAGCAGGGAAACCAAATTTTCCACCTATGAGCAAGTAGTTAAAAACTACATTTACTAAACTCATGCTAACATTTGCTCTCATGCTAATTTTTGTTTTTCCAACACCGCGTTGTGCTGCATTGATTCCCATAGTAAGGGCTTGAAATATAAGTCCTGAAATAATTATTCTAAAATACCCAATTGATTCTTCGTGAGTGTCTGCTTGGCTACCTGCAAAAACTAATATGTGCTCTGCAAAGATAAGGGCAAAAGCAGTAATGACAATTCCTAATATCAGTATTAACAAAAGTGATTGCAATAAAACCTGGTTTGCGTCATCGTGTTTTTCTTCACCTTTTCTTCTAGCAGTAACAGCACTTATCGCCGTACTTAAGGCTAAAAAAATGGCAAGGCAGATAAATTTTGGTTGATTAGTAAGGCCAATAGCGGCAATTGCATAGGATCCAAGAGAACCTACCATAATGGTATCAACAAAGACTGTAAGGGCCATTAAGAATGATTCTAGAGCTGCTGGCCATGCAATACGAACGGTGTTAATAAAAAAATCTTTATTGGATGGAATTGTTTCGTGTGATGAATGATTTTTTAATATTGCCGTTGCATTAAAGAAACGCATTGATTAATACGAGCCACTAGTATTTTTTTGCACGCTTTGACCAAGTAATTCTTTCGCTATAATAAGGCCTGCAGAACAACCTAAGCGAGTTGCACCTGCTTTTACCATTTCTTGTGCAGATGCTAAATCTCTGATGCCTCCAGCAGCTTTTACACCCATTTCATTTCCAACTTCAGTTCTCATTAAAGCAACATCTTCTGGAGTTGCACCAATAGCAATTGGTTTTCCGTCTTTGTCATTTCCTGGTGTCCCAAATCCAGTTGAAGTTTTCACAAAATCTGCACCTGCTTTTTTTGCACAATCGCATGCTTTTTTTATTTCATCTTTTGTTAAATAACAATTTTCAAAAATTACTTTTACAATTACGGGGCGATCTATTGGGTTAATGGCATCTTTGTCATTTTTTCTTTCATCCATTTCATGTGCATCTTTTGCAGACTGTACAACATTTTCGATGTCTGCCCTTACATCGTCCCATCTGCCTTCTTTTGCAGCTCCTACATCAATAACCATGTCAATTTCATGCGCTCCATCTAAAACAGCTGCAATTGTTTCTGCACCCTTTATTTCTGAATTAGATGCTCCTAAAGGAAACCCTACTACAGTACAAAGTGCAGGGTAATAACCATCACTATTTGGTGATGAGAGTAATTTTGCAGCAAGTGGAACATGAACAGGGTTTATACAAACCGAAGCAAATCCATATTCTTTAGCTTCTGTACAAACGTTTTCAATATCTTGAGAGGATGCAGTTGCCTTTAAGACCGTGTGGTCAATCATTCTTAATATATCCATAACATAAGTCTCCCTAAAATAGCACATTTAAATATTTTATTGTTTTATTATGCATTATTTTAGGTATATGTTCAAGTCAAAAAAAAATAAAAAAAAGTGAAAAAAAGCAAAAAAAAATTCTGTGTTAACTTGCGCTAACTGGATATTAAGTGTTACAATATACTTATCTTAAGTGATAAGGGGTAAAAATTATGGCACACAAAATTAATGACGAATGTGTAAATTGTGCAGCATGTGAAAGTGAATGCCCAGTTAATGCAATTTCAGAAGGCGATGGTGTAAGAGTTATCGATGCTAGTACTTGTATCGATTGTGCAGCATGCACATCAGTATGTCCTGTTGATGCAATTCATCAGGAATAGCTCTTATTAATTTCGGGTATATTTTATTACATTAATAAAATATACCCTATTTTTTTTTTTATGTATATGGTACACTTGTTTTATGGGTGTAAAATGTAAATCAATAATAACCAACCTTAGTACTTGGTTTCTAAGAATTGGTATTCTTATCATTTTTTGTATTCTTTTTTCTATAATAATTATATATCCACTTTGGCTTTTGGCTGTTACTATGCAAATTGTGTATACCTATGTAGTAGTAACTTTTTTTGTATCTATTTTGATTTTAAAGATTGTTTTTATAATCAAAAAGGCAAAAAGCAAAGAATATGATTAAAAAAATTGCAATACGCTGTATAATTATTTTTGCTTTTTTGTGTTTGAGTGCGCAAGTTACTAACACACAAGAAGTGCGCTATCCCTTAATTAGGCAAATGACTAATTCAGACCCTGTTTTTCTTCAGTATACACAAGAGGTAAGTGAAAACTACAAAAGCATTGCACGAAATAGAAAAATAGATACATATGTTTATTCTTATATTGCTACTGAAAGGGATGATTTGCTTTCAATTGCAGCTCGCTGCAATATACCTTATGAATCAATAGCGCTGCTTAATTCTATTGCCTACATTGATTCTGTTTTGGCTGGAAAAACGTTATTGTTACCTACAAATCCAGCTCTTTTTATTGCAGAAATTCCCAAAACACCACTTGAGTTTCTTTTAAAAACACGTTATTCTAGTAGTGAAGGCTTTGAAAAATTTTCAGTTGGCCCAACATTGTTTGTTTTAATACCAAATGCACGATTAACACCGACAGAAAGAGCTTTTTTTACGGACTCAGCTATGATTCCTCCGTTAGAAATTGGTGTTATATCTTCATCATTTGGTATGCGAATTAGTCCTTTTACAGGAGAGCAAAGTTTTCACAGAGGTACTGATATTGCAGCTCCAATTGGAACTCCAGTGTATGCCAGTAAGTCTGGAATTGTTGCTTATGCAGGTAAGTATAATCCTATATATGGAAATTACATTATTTTGCAGCATGATAACAACACGCAAAGCTTATATGCTCATTTAGAGGATGTTTATGTCGAAACAGGTGAAATTGTTGAAAAAGGTTTGAATATCGGAACTGTAGGCACTACTGGAATGTCAACAGGACCTCATTTGCATTTTGAAATTTTAATTGGTAATAGGGTGCAAGACCCAGAATCTTTGATAAAGAACTTTATACAATAGGGGTGAAAGTGATCACAAATTATAAGCGAGTTAGTTTGTTTTTGTTAGTATTTTTACTGTGTTCTCATTTTGTTTTTACAGAAACATTTCGTGTTAGAGGTGTTGTTATAAAAGAATTTAGTGAAAATTCAGGTTCGCAAACTATTGACTTAGGAATGAATGAAGCTTTATACATTCAAGTAGTTGATGACATTCAGTTTTTACAATGCATAGAACTAAAAGTTACTATACCTGCAATTTTAGCTGAATATGGGGGAGCGGTAGCATATTCTTTTTATGATAATATTAGTCCAACTCCAAGCGAGAGAAGGATTGATTATTCAGCAACAAGGCTACACATTGGAACATTTTCTAACCGTTTAACGTACTATATACAGGTTCCACTTACAAACGATTTTGAAAAAAAAGATGATCCGTACACAACTACTGTTTCACTTAACACAGAAGAACAACTAAAAGAATTCTTTTTTAGGGTACATATTGTAATGAAAGGTATCCCAGATGGTTTATTTGATTCATCTCTTAAGGTCGAAATACGTCCAGTGCTAGCAGATAAAGGATTACTTAATTTATCAGTATTATATCCACCCGAATTTAAAGGAGAAGATATAAAACCTCCTTTTATAATTTTTATTGACGAAGTAATGACTGACTTTACAGGTGACAGTATACCTCTTCCAGTTGGTAAACATCATGTTACTGTATCATCAGAGCACTATAGGAATGAAGTACAAACATTTGTAATTGACAAGGCAAAAGAAACTCATGTAGAAATACAATTACAAGATATTGCGCCTCTATTAGCAATATCAGCGCCAGAAAATACACGCTTCTATTTAAATGATGTAGAATACAAAAATTTTTCAAAGCCTATTGTAGTATCACCAGGTATGCATCAACTTCGTTTTACTATAGGTGACTATGAAATTATTCGATCGGTAGAAGTAATGAATGGCAGAACGTATGCAATTAACGTTGCTTTAGATATTGATGTAACTGAAGAATAATACAATAAATCAGTAAAATTCTTCTAAAGATATTGGCAAGTCTACCCGATATTAATAATGTCGGGTGAGCAAATCCCCTCCCACCCATTGTTCGCCCGACTTGCCTTGATGGCATGGCCGACACTTGTGTCGGTCATTTTTTTGCTTTATTCTATATATCTCATTCAAAAAAGCTTTTTGTTGTACCTATTGACAAAAAACGTATACTTTACTACTCTTATATTGTGGAAAAGAATAAGCGAAATGTTTACATTATATTAGCAAGTGGTTTTTTATTTGCCATAGTAATAGGGGGCTTTTTGGGCGCCTTACTTGCGGGTACGGTAAACTTAAAGAATAATGAGCACTTTACTGAGTATACTACAACCTTGCCTACAAGGCTTTTAGATATTAATGGCGAGTTAATTACTGAATTCTCGTCAGATGAAAAGAGACAAATAATAGAATTTTCATCACTTCCCCAACATCTTGTTGACGCATTAATTACTCGCGAAGATGATAACTTTTTTGAACACCCTGGATTTAATCTTCTATCGATAATAAGAGCAGCGATTGGACAGGTTTTTGGTCGCAATTTAGGTGGTGGTAGTACACTAACCCAACAAATTGCTGGAACGTTATATTTAGATAGAACAGAAATAACCATTACTCGTAAGATTTATGAGTTATGGTGGGCTATCCAAATGGAGAGACGTTATTCAAAAGAAGAAATACTTGAATTATACCTAAATGAAGTATATCTAGGCGATGGAACCTACGGTGTAAACTCTGCATCGGAATATTACTTTGGCCATGGAGCGCAGGATATAACAGCAGCAGAAGCAGCACTTCTTGTAATACAATTATCTAACCCTACATATTATAATCCTTTTGAGTATCCAAACCGAGCTATGGATAGGCAACGTTATGTTTTGGATGAAATGGTTTCATTTGGATATTTAACAAAAGAAGATGCAGACTTGGAATATGAAAACTTCTGGTTGAATTTTGATTATACGAGAATTAGTTCTTCTGCATATTATTTGCGAGATGATAAGGCTCCTTGGTTTAGTGAATACGTACGTCGTGAGCTAGAAGATATGATGTATGGAACAATGAACGTATACACAGATGGGTACACAGTACATACAACCATGAATATGAAACATCAACTTGCAGCACAAGATATAATGAAACGATGGATTGAAGTAGCAAATAAGCGATATAATGATAGTAATACAGGCGATAGGCGCGATATTCGTTATTATGCGCCAATGTCTGAATTATTGTCACTCGTTTTTGATATTCCCCAAATTAAAGTTTCGCAGCAGCGAGTTCAATTAAACTCTCTTACAACATTTAAGAACGAAATTAATCCAATGCTTGATGTGCTTTCATTGATGTTTGACATTGATGATTTAAAAGTTGGTGTTGTAAATAGGGCAAATGCATTAGCATCAGCTGACACAAAAAAGAATACGGTTGAAGGAACAATGATTTCTCTTGCAAATGATACAGGTTATATTAATGCTCTAGTAGGCGGAAGTGAATATACCCAGGATAATCAATTTATTAGAGCAACACAAGCTATGTTACAACCTGGTAGTTCGTTTAAACCACTTGTTTATACCGCTGCAATTGATTCTAAAGAGTTTACCCAAGCAACTGTATTGGATGATTCTCCTTATGTATTTAAAAATGATGATGGAACACCTTATATTCCACAAAACTTCCTTGGCGAATGGAGCGGTTCTGTACAGCTATGGTATGCGCTTGCAAGTTCTATGAATGTTCCAACTTTAAAAATACTTCAAGGAGTAGGATTTGCTGCTGCATTAAGTCAGGCTGGTGAACTATTAGGAATCCCAGTTGAAGATTTTCAAGAAAGAGGAATGCTCCCATATTACCCATTAGCATTAGGTGTAAGCTCAGTAACACCTCTTGAGATGGCAAAAGCTTTTGCTGTTTTTCCAAATCAAGGAATTGAGGTTGTGCCTTTAGCCATACGAACAGTTGAAGACAGAAACGGTGCAATTGTTTTAGAGCCAGAAAAGGAAGTGCGCATCGCCCAACAAGAAAAGGGTCGTGATGCAGAATTGTTAACTCCACAAACAGCGTATGTTATGACTGATATGTTAAAAGGTACGATTACAGCAGGAACACTTAGAAGTCCTACTTCTTTTGGAGATAGATTTACTTATTTAAATGAAAATGGCGATGAGTATATTTTACCAATGGCAGGTAAAACAGGTACCACTCAAAACTCAGATGATGCGTGGACAGTAGGCTTTTCACCATATTATACAGCAGCATTTTGGTTCGGGTTTGATTCACGTGGTCAGTCACTTGGACCAACAATTACCGGTTCAACTTTAGCTGGCTGGGCATGGGCAGAGTTTATGTACGTAGCAAATGAAGATGAATCGTATAAAGACTTTACTAGACCCGCTACTGGTTTAACTACCATTGATGTATGTTATGTTTCTGGCCAATTATTAACATCTGTCTGTAATGAAGGTAAAACTACTAGGACTTTCCTTGATGGTACAGTACCAGTTACTACTTGTGAGTATCATACCGCTTTTGTCCGAAATCAAGCACGTAGTGTTGAGAATTTACGACAAAGCTATGCAACGTCTGGCGTTAATGTTCCAACATTTGAGACTGAAAATTCAAGCGAACTAACACTTGATTTATCCTTTTTAGAAGCATCAAGTTTAGAAGAATTTGAAGAAATTAATCTTGAAGCTGAAGAAAGAAGACGAGAGGAAGAATCCAATGTGTTGCCTACTACAAATTCATTATTAAATTAAGGATTTGTTTTGTATGTATTAAATAGTATCCATATTCAAGAGGTGGTATATGCTTGTAAATATTTCTGATATTAAGATTCGAAAACGAATTCGAAAAGATAACGGAGATATTGAATCTTTAATGGAAAGCTTACAAACTCATGGACTTATGAATCCTATAGTTATAAGTGAAAAATTTGAACTTATAGCAGGTTTTCGACGTTTTACCGCAGCAAAAAAATTAGGTTGGGATACTATAGAAGTTTCAATGGTTCAAGCTCCCAAAAAAGTTAATCGATTAGAATTGGAATTAGAAGAGAATTTACAAAGACTCGATTTTACTGAGGATGAAATTTATCAAGGTATTGCAGAGCTCGATAAGTATAAAAATCCTCGAGGTCTGAGACGATTTATAAATGTAATTTTTGATTTTTTTAGACATTTTTTTGATTTACAAGAAGCTAGAAAAATTGAAAAAAGACGAAAAAATGGTTTTATATCTTTATTATCACTTGTAAGTATTGTCCTAATGATACTTACAGGAGTTTTGCATAAAAATGGATACATTAGTTCTACATTATTAACGTTATTTAATATCTTTTCTTTTGTGCTTTTTGTAATTGGCATCTTTTTTTTAGTTCGGTTTTATATTGGAAGGACAAAAAAATAAGTCCGCTTATAAAATAGGCCACTGAAAAACTGAATTTTTTCAGTGACCTTCTCATAAAATCGGGGTTGTGCTTTATATATTTATATAAAAACAATTCGGGAAAATTTTTTCTTCCCAGCTCTTAATACAATTTCACTATCTTTATCTAAGAATGTAGTATCGATTGTCGATTTAACATCTTTTATAGCAGTATCGTTTACAAAGGCTCCACCTTGTTCTACTAAGCGTCTAATATCACTTTTAGAACCACCAAGTTTAGCTTCTGCAAATAAATCAATAATGCCAATACCACTTTCAATTTTTGATTTTTCTATTTCAGCTGTAGGCATAGAAGATTTATCGCCACCTAAACCAAAGGCTGCCTTAGCCCCAGCTAAAGCCGTGTCGGCCTCGATTGCACCGTGGATTTCTTTTGTTACTTCATAGGCAAGTTTTTCTTTTGCAGCATTTATATCGCCACTACAGATTTCTTTAATTTCATCAATTGGTAAAAATGTAAATAGTAGCATAAATTTTTCCACATCAGCATCTGTTACGTTTCTCCAATACTGGAAAAACTCAAATACTGGTGTCATTTCTTTGTCTAGGAAAAGAGCACCTTTTTCGCTTTTTCCCATTTTTTTTCCATCGCTTCTTGTTATAAGTGGAAATGTTAAACCGAATGATTCCTTTCCTGTTTTTCGTCTTATTAAATCTACACCAGCTACAATGTTTCCCCACTGGTCATCTCCACCAATTTGGAGTGTGCAATTGTGTCTTTCATTGAGCATTAAAAAATCATAACTTTGCAGTAATTGATAGTTAAACTCTAAAAATGAAAGGCCTGTTTCCATTCTTTTTTTGTATGCTTCAAAGGTGAGCATACGATTTACAGAAAAACATGAGCCTATATCTCTTAAAAAGTCTATATAATTTAGGTCTGCAAGCCAATGCTTATTATTGTCTGGAAAAGCTGTTTTTCCATCGAAGCCCACAAAATTATTAAGTTGAGTGATTATTTTTTCACAATTTTCATCAATTTCATCATAGTTAAGCATTTTGCGCATTTCAGTTTTGCCAGAAGGATCTCCGATTCTTCCTGTGCCGCCACCAATAAGAACAATACCTATATGTCCTGCTTCTCGTAGGTGTTTTAGTGCAAATTGAGGTACTAAATGTCCAATATGTAGACTTCCTGCTGTTGGGTCTGTTCCTACATAAAAGGTAACAGGTCCCTTATCCATTAATGCTGACAAGGCTTCAACATCAGTACATTGCTGAAAAAATCCTCGATTTTTTAAGTTTTCTAGTGCTTTATTCATAATAAACTAATACTATCATATGTTTGTACTTGTTTCAATCCCAAATAGCTTTAAAATAAATAAAATAAATCATAAGTGTTATTGTACAAGTGTTGAATAATGTACATATGTATGTTATAATATGTTTAGTGAGGTTCAGTATGAATAAAAATACCATTATTATTATCATTAGTATTAGCATTATTGTTTTGTTTGCCGTTCTTTCGAATGATGATTTTTTAGATGACTTAGCTAAAATTGAACTTGCATATGTACAAGATGTTTTATCAGAAGATTCCCACAAAAGCATAGTAACTATTCGCTATGTGTTTGATGAATATGAAAAGACACTTGAACTTGGTGCGAGCAGTTTGGGCACATTATTGCAAATTGATGATATGCAAACATTACAATATTTTCTTAAAGACATAGAAGTGATGGGTGATTTTGATAGCGTTGAATTATTGTGGCCAAGTGGGCTTGCCTTTTCCTCCAGTGGTATTGAGTCAAACGTTACAGAACAACTAATGGAACAGTATAATAAAACGGGTAATGCTTATATAACAGACGTACAGTATAATGCATTACATTCTGATAATATTATTAGTATTACATTACCCTTAGAAAATAATGGTGAAGGATATTTCTTAAAAGGAAATATTTTGGTTTCGAAACTTGGAAAAATCTTTGAACGCAGTTTTTCTGGTGAGGGAAGATATTTTCATTTAATCGATGGGAAAGGAGAATATGTTGCTACAACTAATAATGAATTTACCTTAGACAGTCAAATCCCTTTTTTTGCAGTATCAGAACTGCTTGTGTTTGATGATGGGTATACATCAGAACAAGTATATGCAGATTTTCAAAAAAAAATAGCTGGCCTGTCTTCCTATTCTATGAACAATGAAAGGAGGTATATGTATTATGAGGGAGTCGGCATTAACGATTGGATTTTAACAACCATAATGTCTGCAAAAGTAGCAGAAAAAACGGCTTCTTTGTATAGGTCTAATTCGTATATAATGGTTATACGAAATACCATTTTTTTAAGTACTCTTGCATGTATTATACTTATGCAAGCGAGAAAGTCGCACAAAAAAACAAAAGAATTACAAGAATATATAGAGGCGCTTGCAGTTCAAACTAATAAAGTAATTTTTGAATGGGATTATAAAAAAGAACAAGTTATACCCCATTCAGATTATAAGAAAGTATTCGGAGAGAACTTTACTATCAATGATAAATTGAAAAGTAAAAACTATGCAGAGTTTGTACACAAAGATGATAAAAAGATTTTATTAGATTCTCTTAAAAGTATAAAAGCAAAAGGAACTCTTTATGATGTGCAAATGAGAATAAAAGTATCTGAGAGTGATTATATTTGGTGCTCAGTTTCTACTAAAAGTTTTACAAATAAATCTGGTAAAATAATAAAAACACTTGGCTTTGTTGAAAATATTCAAGAAATTACTAGCAAAACTGAAGAATTAAAACGGACGGCTGAATTAGACTTGTTAACAGGCTTATATAACAAAGTTACCACTGAGCGTTTTATTGCAGAAACATTATTAAAATTCCCAAAGGTACAGTCTGCACTTTTTATTATTGATTTAGATAATTTTAAAACATTAAATGATACTTTGGGCCATATCATTGGAGATGAAGCATTACAAGATATAGCAAAAAAAATAAAAGCCTTATTTAGACAATCTGATATTATTGGAAGAGTGGGCGGAGATGAGTTTTTTGTTTTTATACAAAATCATGATGATGTAACTCAACTTGAAAAAAAGGCACGTCTTTTATGTTCAAAATTGAGGAGTACTTATTCTAAAAAAGGTAGTAGTGTTGAAATAAGTTTTAGTGTTGGTATAGCACTCTTTCCAGAGCATGGTGACGACTGTGAATCTTTATATGTGAAAGCTGATGAAGCTTTATATGGTGTTAAAAAAGCGGGAAAAGGAGGTTATTGCATATATGGTAAGGGTGTAAATTTTTGTACTCTTGATTAATAGATTACAGTCTCGTAGGTATTCTCTTGTTTCATATTACTAGACACTCGATAGTTTTTAGTTGCCTTCAATAGTATTTCATGTTATAATTATAGACGCAAATTATTTATACCCAAATTAAAAAAGAATACAGAAAAAGAGAGTGCAAAATGAAAAATTTTTTATTTTTATGCTTTTCAGTTTTATTATTTTTATCTTGTGACATGTTTAATAAAGACATAATAGAATACTTAGACTATTATACAAATACGGCAGGAATTGCTCTTGTTCGTTATGATGGTGATTATCCTGTTAGTAAGTCTATGACAAACCTTCCTTCTACTAATGGAGATAAAGATGTTTTACTTGTTTTACGAAACCCACAGGAGTATGAGCTTGAAATAGGGGTAGAATGGGATGACGACTTTATTAGTGTTTTGAAAAGAACTCCTACATTAGGTGATGACTATACTATTAATCAAACAGAGCCATCAATAATCACACTTACTTTTCTCGAAAGTTTTTTACAAGAAATTGATACTAGCACGGTTGATGGTATAGAGGAAGTATGTCTTAAAGTTTTATTAACAGAATCCATTACTGGGCGAGAGTTTGAAAGTTTTGATTTTGATGTCATGATAAACACCACCCCAACAATCCCCGAACCTGCAGCTTTGGTAGTATCAGAAGATGTAGATGCTGAGTGGGTTTTAGCTTTTAATGTATTAAGCCCATCAGCTCGAAAGGGTGTGCACAACGATCTAGTATCAGTAAATATCAATAATACAAACTATGATATAGAAATTAATAGTGATGGGACCTTTGACCTTGATGGTCCATTTACTACGAGTGCACCTTCTGTTTCTTATGCTGATGCATTAGGACAATCTTTTGCTCATACTAGTGGAAGTACCGTGTATTTTGACACAAATATTCCTAGAGACACACCCACATCTTATACAATTTCGTTTACAGATAAAAATGGAGTAACATCTAGTGTTGCAAGTGTTACAAGTGAAGGTAATAAGGTAACTGATTTTTACGTATCAGAAACAGCTGCATCAGATGGGAGTGGATCATTAAGTAATCCTTATAATACCGTACAAAGCGCAGTAGACGCAATTAAGATTTTAAATGCAATTAACCCAGGTGCAGATACGTATACTATCTATATTAAAGGTACTATAACACAAGGCAGTAGCACTAATGCAATGGTAGACATAATTGAAACAAAGGCATTAAATATTGTATTACAAAGTTGGGATAATAATACTGCAACAATAAATGCAAGTGGAAAAGGTAAGCGTGTTTTGTATATTACTGGGCCTGAGACAAATGTAACATTAAATAAAATTATACTTACAGGTGGGCGTGTTGTTGGTGGATCGGGAAATCCTGGATCCACAGGAGATGAAGGATCCACCATTTTTGGAAAAGAATTACCTGAATCTGGTGGTGCAGGTGGTGCAGGTGGTGCTGCTTATGGGGGTGGTGTTTATATTTCACAAAGCACTTTGACTATGGATAATAACTCTAAAATTACTAATTGTAACGTTATTGGTGGTTCAGGTGGAGTAGGTGGAACTGGAGGCGATGCATATCATTCTGGCACATACTCTTATGCAAATGGTGCTGGAGGTGGCTCTGGTGGCACAGGAGGTGTAGCCTATGGAGGAGGAGTTTATCTTCTTAACGAAGCAGAATTGCAATTATTGTTTGGTGCTGAAATATCATCAAATACAGCGCAAGGTGGTACAGGAGGAAGGGGTGGCACTGGCGGAAAGAGCGCCACTGTAGCTGGGAGCGGTGGCTCTGGTGGTAGTGGTGGTGCAGGTGGTGCTGCTTCAGGAGGAGGGATATATGTTTCAACAAATTGTTCTCTTATTGGTGATAAAACTCTTATATCTACGAATAGCGTTACTGGTGGCTCTGGTGGATTTGGTGGCTCTGGTGGAAATGGTGCGTATAATGATGGCACAGATAAATCTAGTCAGCAATCACAGGGTGGTGCGTCTGCAGGACCTGATGTTTATCCATAATACTTACTATATGGTATAACACAACAGAAAGCCCTTTGCAATGCAGGGGCTTTTTTTGTTTAAATGCTATCTCTATGATAAATTAAAATGAACGAATTTTATTAAAAAAAGCAAAATTCGCAAAATTTAAACTTGACAGATTTAAAAAGCTAAAGTACAATCTAAATACATCCTACGTATTATGTAAGAATGGTAGGATGACTTACCTATTAGATGGAGTTTTATATGTTGCAAACTGGTGTATCAATTGAAGGCCCTATAGATAAAAAGTCTATAGTGGATCAAGTTATTGATAGAATAATTGCTAACATAATTAACAAAACATACTCACCTGGAACAAAGCTTCCAAATGAATATGAACTCATGTCTGAGTTAGGTATTAGTAGAAACTCCATACGTGAAGCAATAAAAATTCTTGTTGCTATGGGTATCCTTGAAATTAAAAGAGGCGATGGTACCTATGTGTGTTCTCAGGTAAACCCTTCCTCTTTTGATAGAATTCTCTATAGTATGATTTCAGGAATGAGTACAGCCGATGAATTATTGGAATTACGCCAAGTACTAGATGAAACAACAGTAAGAATGGCTAGTAGCAAAATTACGCAAGAAGAAATTGACGATTTACAAGATAATATAAAAAAGATGCAAAATGCATTTTCAGATGGGGACATGGAATTAGCCAGAAACTATGACTTTGATTTCCATATGAAACTTATTGAAGCATGCAAAAATACTTTTTTTTCCCGTTTGGTAAAAGGAGTGTATAGCATTTTTTATCAGTCTATTGGTGAAACAGTTAAGTCAGAAAAAACCGAATCAAAAGCAGATATCCATCATATAAAAATGCTAGAGTGCATTATTGATAACGATAAAAGTAAGGTGAGTGAAATTGTACACGATTCTTTATCAAGTTGGAGAAAACGTATAAAAAGCGTAAATAGAGATGAAGAAAAAATGTACTTAAAAAGACAAAAGGCTTAATGTAAGGAATGAAAAAGTAGGATTTTTAGAATACAAAATACATCCTACGTATGATGTATTTTGTTGTTAAAAAGTATATTATACCTTGTGTATATATATAAAATGAGGAAGGCAATTATATTGCCTAAAAGAATTACACTTGCGTTGCATGGTGATTTTTTAATGCATAATGAGATGCGCCTCAAATATTATTTGCATAAGCAAAGTAAAGGAGAGATTTTATGTTAAAAAAATCTAGTGTATTATTATTAGTAGTATCTTTACTAGTAATTGGTTCTGTTGTATCTTGTGGTGCTACAGAAGAAGCTTATCCAGCACGAGACATCACAATGATTATTCCATTTGGTGCAGGTGGCGGAACAGACGTATGGGCACGAGCAGTAGGAGCAGGTCTTGCAGAAGAATTAGGAGTAAATGTAACTCCTACAAATGTTACTGGAGGATCAGCTGGTTCAGTAGGTGTTGACACAGCTTGGAAAGCAGCTCACGACGGTTACACATTAACCGGTACAAGTGAAACTCCGTTAACTATCCCTGTAATGACTCCAATTGACCGAACAGCTGCAGATTACGAGTATTTTATTGCTGCTGGGTCTCCTGGTCTTGTATGTATGAATGCAGAAATTGCAGCAAGCTTAGGCATTGCAACAATGGATGATTTAGTATCATATGGCGATAAAGCTTCTCTTAATGTTGCTGGAACTTCAGGTGGACTTTGGTTTGCTCTCTCTTCATTGTTAATTGAACCTGCATACGGAAATCAAGGTTTTACATTCGTATCTTTCCCAGGATCTGCTGATGCTATTAAAGCTGTTGCAGGTGGTGTTGATGCTTCTATCGTAGTTGCATCTGCTGGCGAAGTAAAAGATTATCTAGCTTCTGGTGATTTTATAGCACTTGCTAATATGGATACAGGTGCTTATGGCGCTATCCCAGCTGTAACAGATTCACTTCCAGAACTAGCTCCTTATTTTCCTTTACGCCAATGGTTAGGATTTAAAGTACCTTCAGATACTCCTGCTGATGTAATAGCAACATTGACAGATGCATTTGAAAATGTTATGAAAACTGATTCAATCAAAGAATATGCAGCTGTACAAGAAGCTGAAATTTTTGCACTAACAGGCGAAGAAGCAAAAGCTATGGCTGTTGGTTCAGAAAAATCACTTACTTGGGTATTGTATGACTTAGGCTTAACAATCTACAGTCCTGAAGAAAGAGGTATTGAAAGACCGTAAGTTGGTACGTAAAAATTGCTGTATAAATGCTATTTTAACAATCGAGTTTAGCTTAGGCTAAACTCGATTGTTGAGAAATTGTGTTACTAGTAACATGTGTTTAATTATTGCAATTAATCGTAATTATTTGCGAGGAAGCGTCAAGGCTCTTCCTTTATTTTTTAATTTTTAGATGAATAATGAATGCCTCGGCACAAATGGTGCCTTAACATTCATTTAGGAGTTTGCGCTTGCAAACTCAGTATTGTATGCCGTTTTTTACGCTATGCTTAAAAACGGCTTGAAAAAAATTATGTTCAAAAGCTGATGCTTTTTCCATGATTTTTTATAGGATGAATAATGAATGCCTCGGCACAAATGGTGCCTTAACATTCATTTAGGAGTTTGCGCTTGCAAACTCAGTATTGTATGCCGTTTTTTACGCTATGCTTAAAAACGGCTTGAAAAAAATTATGTTCAAAAGCTGATGCTTTTTCCATGATTTTTTATAGGAGGAGAAATGGATAAGAAGATAGTTAGAAGGTTTGACCTTGTTACAAGCATTGTTCTTATTATAGGTTCAATTTGGTTTTTGTTTCAATGTAAAAATCTTTTTTATAATCCTTTTGGGAAAAAAACTGTAACTGCAGAAGAAACTGCAGAGCTAGTTGAAAGATGGTTTGAATCAGCTGCTCTTTTTCCAGCATTAGTTGGAGCTTTGCTTTTAGTTTCTGGTATTGCATTACTAGTTATTGCATTAAAAGATGGTGCACGATTTGATTTCATTACTAAAGAAAACATTAAAAACTTAAAAAACAATAGAGAATTCTGTACCTTTATTATAGTTGCAGGTTTATTAGCCTTGTACATTTATGTGCTCATACCTTTTTGTAGAGCATTTTTAAATATTATTCCGTATGTATTTCAAGGTTTTCCATTTATGGTTGCAACCTTTATATACATCACATCAATGGCTATTATTTTTCAGCGTGAAAAAACAAAGAAGAATATAGTTATTTCGTTAATAGTGGCTTTTATTGCCTCTTTTGTTATTGCATTCATGTTTAACAAGGGTGCTTTAATTCCCCTTCCATAAGGAGTTGTCGAATGGATGCATTATTTAGTTTATTTCAACAATTATTTATAATTTTAACAGATCCTGTAACTGTGGTAATTTTATTTGCTTCAACTACACTTGGTGTTGTAATTGGAGCACTACCCGGACTTACTGCAACTATGGGCATAGCTCTATTAACAGGTTTAACATATAAGATTGAGCCAACACTCGCATTTGCAGTTCTCATGGGTATTTATGTCGGTGGTATTTATGGTGGCTCAATGTCTGCTATATTATTAAACATTCCTGGCACTGCATCAGCTGCAGCAACTGCACTCGAAGGTAATATATTTGCAAAAAATGGTCGAGCCGAAATTGCTATCAAAGTGACTCGAGCAGCCTCTGTTATTGGTACTTTTATTGGAGTTCTTGCGCTTACTTTAATTGCAAAACCAATGACTGAAATTGCATTGGAATTTGCCTCTGCAGAGTACTTTTTACTTGCTATCTTTGGTATTTTAATGTGTGGTTCAATAGTAAAAGCTGATATTACTTTAAAAGGCTGGATAGGAGGCTTAATAGGACTATTGGTTACCTGTATTGGCTTAGATCAAATTTTGGGAGCACCACGTTTTTGGTATGGCAACATGAATCTCATGGGGGGCATTCAAATGATTCCCGCAATGATTGGATTTTATGCAATACCAGAAGTTATTAAAGCGCTTGCAAAAAATAATGAACCCTTAGAAGTGCGCAATATAAAAGAATCAAAACATGAAAAAGGAAATTCATTCAAAATCGCTTTTAAAAATATTGGTGCCATTATAAAGGCCTCATTAGTGGGTGTTGGTGTTGGAGCTTTACCTGGAGTAGGTGAAGATGTTGCTGCATGGATTGCTTATGATACGGTTAAAAAAAGCAGCAAACAAAAAGAAAAGTATGGAAGTGGTGAGTGTTATGAAGCGATTATTTCACCTGAAGTTGGAAATAATGCCGCTATAGGAGGTGCAACTATTCCCCTTTTAACATTAGCAGTACCAGGATCTCCTCCTGCTGCAATATTATTAGGAGCCTTTATGGTTCACAATATACAACCAGGACCTATGTTGATGACAACTCAGCCAACGTTTATTTTTCAAATCGCAGCACTTATTTTTGCAGCAACTATTGCTCTTTGGGTTGTAGGAATAATAATAGCACGGCCGATGACAGCTATATTAAAAGTACCAAATCAATATTTGATGCCAATTGTTGCTGTATTATCAGTAGTAGGGGCTTACGCTTTATCATTAAATGCATTTGATATAACTGTCGTATTTGTGTTTGGTATTTTGGGGTACGTATTGGATAAAATGAAATATGCTGCAGCCCCGATGGTTCTTGGAATTATCCTTGGACCAATGATCGACTCTAACTTTAGACGAGCATTGATTGCAAGCAGAGGGGATGTATCAGTATTTTTTAGTCAAAGCTGGATAACAATACTCTTTTGTATCATTATTGCCTTAGTTTTGTTAAAGAACTTTTTTCCAAAATTAATGCTTAATCCTTTTTACTATATAAAAAAAAATAAATAAATAATAACACCTATTTTTGGTGCATACTTGGAGAAATTATGAAAAAACTATTTTTAATTAACACAATTACAAATTTCAAAGACATTATCTTTGATCTTCATGCAGTTCCTTTTCAAAAGGAAAATCCAGATATTGAAATTTTCAATATTATGGATGACACATTATTAAAAGAGACTGTGACAAATGGTGGAATTACATCTTCTGTAATGCGAAGAATGTATAACTACACAATGCAAGCTGTAGAATGTGGGGCAGATTGTGTTATGGGTACTTGTACTTCTGTGAATGCAGCAGCGAAATATATTCGACCGTTAGCACCAATTCCCGTACTCAATATTGACGAGCCCCTAGCTCGAGAAGCGGTAAGAGCGGGTAAAAAAATTGGTGTTTTAGCAACACTACCTACAAGTCCTGGAGCTATCATTCGACTTATGGAAGACAATGCAAAGGAACAAGGTTTAAATATTGAAATTGTAACAAAGGTTGCAGAAGGAGCTTTTGATGTTCTTTGTGCTGGGGATAGAGCAAAACATGATGAAATGATTAATGAGAACTTATATAGCCTTGCAAAAGAAGTAGACGCAATTGTATTTGCTCAAATTTCAATGTCAATGTTAAAGCACGAAGCTGTTGATGTTCCCTTATTTAAAATCGGAAAATCAGGCTTTGAAGAAGCAAAACGATTAATGATGGAAGGTAAATAATGTCTGATAAAATAACACAATTAAATGAAAAAGCAGGAGAACTTAGAAGAACTTCTTTGACTATGATTTATAAAGCACAATCAGGGCATCCAGGCGGTTCGTTTTCAGCTGCCGAAATTATGTCTGTATTATATTTTGATCAAATGAACATTGATGCAAATAATCCCAAATGGGAAGACAGAGATAGATTTGTACTTTCAAAAGGACACGTTTGTCCAATACTCTATTCTTCTCTAATACTAAAAGGTTTTTTAGAAAAAGATGATGTAAACAACTTACGAAAACTTGGCTCAAAACTACAAGGCCACCCTGATATGAAAATATGTCCAGGAGTTGATATTTCAACAGGTTCTCTAGGACAAGGAATTTCATGTGCTGTGGGTATGGCAATAGCTGCAAAAATGAACAAGAAAAATTATAAAACATTTACGCTTGTAGGTGATGGTGAATGTAACGAAGGGCAAGTGTGGGAAGCTATTCAAAGTGCCGTAAAATATAAGCTCGATAATTTTGTAATGATTTTGGATAACAATAATCTACAAAACGATGGTAGCTGTGATGACATAATGCCTACAGGTGACTTGGCAAAAAAAGTTGAATCCTTTGGGATGGAAACCTACTCTGTAGATGGTCACTCTATTGAAGATTTATTAGGTGTCTTTGAAAAAATCAATGCTAATCTTTCTAATGGTAAGCCAAAATGTATAGTTGCAAAAACAATAAAAGGAAAAGGTGTTTCATTTATGGAAAATGTTCCTGGTTGGCATGGAATGGCACCAAATGAAGAACAATTTAACATAGCTATGAAAGAGTTGGAGGCTTAAGAATATAATGGCAAAAATTTCAAAACCGACAAGAGACGCACTCGGCGAAGTGCTTATGGAAATTGCAAAAACAAATAAAGATATTGTAAGTGTAAACTGTGATATTGGAAAATCATGCAAAACCTTGGATTTTGGGGATGCATATCCTAATCAATTTATAAATGTTGGAATTGCGGAGCAAAACGCTTGCGGTATTGCTGCAGGTCTTGCAACATGTGGTAAACTTCCCTTCGTTTCAACATATGCAGTTTTTGGTTCAATGAGGATGAGTGAACAAATTAGACAAGAAATTTGTTACCCTAACTTAAATGTAAAAATATGTTGCTCTCATGGTGGGTTAACACCGGCAAACGATGGTGCAAGTCACCAAGGTATTGAAGACATGGGTATCATGAGAACGCTTCCAAATATGAAGGTTATAATGCCTGCAGATTACAATTCTGCAAAAAAGCTTGTAGCGTGTATGGAAAAAGATTTCGGTGCAACGTATATTCGTTTTACTAGAGATGCTGTTGAAGGAATATACGATGAAGATCAAGAGTTTGAAATAGGTAAAGCAATCTGCCTTAATGACGGTAAGGATGTAGCATTAATTGCAAACGGAGATGTTGTTATTCTTGCACTTAAGGCTCAAAAAGAACTTGAAGCTAAAGGAATATCTGCATCTGTATATGACTTTCATACCATTAAGCCAATTGACAAAGAAGTTGTTTTAAAAGAAATTGAAAAGTGTGGAAAAATTGTAACAATCGAAGATCACAATATTTTAAATGGTCTCGGTAGTGCTGTCTGCGAAATAGTAGCAGAACAAGGCAAAGGCCAAGTAAAACGAATAGGAATCCAAGACAGATTTGGAGAAAGTGGTCCATACGAAGATTTATTAGAAATACAAGGTATAACCGTAGAAAAAATTGTAGAAACTGCAAGTACACTAATCAAGGCTTAGCTATATGGAAAAAATGATACTTTCGTTTGGCATAATTATTGTCGGTGTAATAGTAGGGCAGGTAGTAAAGTTTTGGAAAAACACTAAGGATGAGCATACACAAAAAAATTGGACCATCGTGATAGAAAAGGTGCGAAAATTTACTTTTTTTGTACTTAATCCGATTGTAATGATAAACTCATATTGGATAATTGATTTTTCAAATATTTCAATATTTGTTCTGCCTTTTATATGTGTTGCAGTACTTGCGCTAAGCGGAGGAATCGGGATTTTGGTTTCAAAGGTATTAAAGCATAACAATGAACAAAAAGCTTCTATGTTTGCTGTCTCTACTTTTTCAAATCTTGGTACAATTGGTGGCCTTATAACCTTTTCATTTTTTGGAGAAACAGCGTTTGCAATAGCAGCTATGTTCATCTTCTTTGAGTCTTTTTATAACTATTTAATCGGTTATCCTTTGGTTAAGGCAATTGGAGAAAATGTAAAAGGCACACGAGTAAAGGCAAAAGACTTTTTAAAAGACCCGTCAATTGTTATCTATGTTTCATCTGTATTTATTGGACTACTACTTAATTTGACAGGGATTGAACGACCGTACTTTATGGGACTTTATAACGAGTATGCAATACCGACAGTATCATTTTTACTTATAAGTGCAATAGCTACAAAAATGGACTTAGGTAAAACAAAAACATTTATAAAAGAAGGCATTGCAGTCATTGTGATAAAGTATCTATTTGCACCCCTTGTTGCAATTGTAGTTGCACTTGTATTTGGGCTTCAATATCTTGAAAACGGACTAGTGCTAAAAGTAATACTAATAATGACATTGGTACCATGTGGTTTTAACTCAATATTGGTGCCAACCATTTATAAAGCAGATAAGGACGTAGCAAATACCGCATGGATTTTTTCCATGATTTCACTAGTAGTTGTTGTACCACTGGAATATTTGTTTTTCTTTGTGGTATAATATATTGAGCAAAAAAAAATGATGTATTACATAAAAAAAGCTTTGGCTATGAATAGTCACAGAATTAAAATAAAGGAGGAATGATAAAATAACGTCCATGTCATTTTATCATTTGCAGTTTCAAAAGCGTTGCTTTCAACACTGCGAATTCATGTCCTCCATGACCTGCCGCTAACGCGGAGTTTTTATAGGAGCGTAAAAAGGTATGAAAATTGTAGTATTAGATGGGTATACAGAAAACCCCGGAGATTTAAGTTGGGAAGGTTTTGAGAAGGTAGGAGATGTAACCGTTTATGACAGAACACCATTAAATGATGTTCAAGAAATTATTAAACGAATTGGGGATTGTGAAATTGTATATACAAATAAAACCCCACTTACAAAAGAAATATTTGATGCATGTCCAAATATCAAATTTGTTGGTGTTCTTGCAACTGGGTACAACGTTATAGATATTGAAACAGCAAAGCAAAAGGAAATCCCCGTATCGAATATTCCTACTTACGGAACTGCAGCAGTTGCACAATTTGCAATGGCACTGTTGTTAGAAGCTTGCCATCACGTAGGCCATCACAGCAAAACTGTTTACGAAGGCAGATGGGAAAAATGTCAAGACTTTTGTTATTGGGATTATCCATTGATGGAGCTTGCTGGAAAAACGTTTGGTGTTATTGGCTTTGGAAGAATTGGACAAGAAACTGCAAAGTTGGCAAAAGCATTTGGAATGAAGATTATTGCATTTGATGAATATCAAAGTGATGCTGGAAAAGAAATTGGAGAGTATGTTACGCTTGATGAATTACTTGCAAAATCAGATGTAATTTCACTACACTGCCCACTGTTTCCATCAACAGAAGGTATAATAAATAAAGATAATATTGCAAAAATGAAAGATGGCGTTATTATTCTTAATACAAGCCGTGGACCACTAGTAGTTGAACAAGATTTAACTGATGCATTAAATTCTGGCAAAGTTGGTTATGCAGGTCTTGATGTTGTAAGCTCTGAGCCTATAAAAGCAGAAAACCCGCTTCTAAAGGCTAAAAACTGTATTATTACTCCGCATATTGCATGGGCTCCAAAAGAAAGCCGCGGACGCTTAATGGATATTGCAGTAAGTAACCTAAATGCATTTGTTGCAGGAAACCCTGAAAATGTGGTAAATAAGTAATATTGTAGATTTTTACAATAACAAAAAAAAGAGTTTGGCTTAAAAAGTCAAACTCTTTTCTTATTGTTATTATAACTTACTTTGCTAAGTACTCATTAATACTTGCTGCAGCCTTTCGGCCTTCACCCATTGCAAGAATAACGGTTGCAGCACCTAAAACGATGTCGCCACCGGCCCATACATTAGGATAAGTAGTTTTACCGTTTTCATCTGCTTTTATGCGCCCCCATTTATCTGCTTCTAAGCCAGGAGTAGTCATTTCCATAAGCGGGTTTGATCCATTTCCAAGTGCTACAATAAGAGCATCACATGGAACTTCGTGTTCGCTTCCTTTAATTGCAACTGGGCTTCTTCTTCCAGATTCATCTGGTTCGCCAAGTTCGTAAGAGAGTGCTTCAACAGCTATTATTTTACCGTTTTCATCTCCAATTGCTTTAATTGGATTTTCTAAGAATCTAAATACTACGCCTTCTTCTTCTGCGTGATCTACTTCTTCTTTTCGAGCAGGCATTTCATTTCGGGTACGTCTGTAAATAATGTTTACTTCTTCAGCCCCCAGTCTGAGTGCCATACGAGCAGCGTCCATAGCAACGTTTCCTGCCCCTACTACACATACCTTTTTTGCAGGATACAATGGAGTAGCTGCTTTTTCTATGTCATATGCTTTCATAAGGTTAGCTCTCGTAAGGTATTCGTTAGCACTAAATACACCAATAAGATTTTCGCCTTCAATTCCCATAAATTTTGGAAGCCCAGCCCCTGAGCCAATAAATGCTGCATCATAGCCTTGTTCATTTAAAAGCTGAGGTAGTGCACCTGTTCTACCAACTAAAAAGTTTGTTCTAAACTCAACACCCATTTGGCGTAACATGTCTACTTCTTTTGCAACAATATCTTTTGGAAGACGGAACTCTGGAATACCATAAACCATTACACCGCCTTCTTTATGGAATGCTTCAAAAACGGTTACAGAATGTCCTTGTCTTCTTATATCAGCAGCAACAGTTAGTCCTGCAGGTCCTGAACCAACAATTGCAACTTTTTTACCTGTTTCTGCAGCAACCGATGGAACGGTTTGTAAATTGTTTTCTCTTTCAAAGTCTGCAACAAATCTTTCTAAGCGCCCAATTGCAACAGATTTTTCAATGTCTTTATTCATTTTTCCAACAGTACATAAGGCCTGGCATTGCTTTTCTTGTGGGCAAACACGGCCACAAATTGCAGGAAGTAGGTTAGTTGTTTTAATAACATCTACTGCTTCCTTAAATTTCCCTAAAGATGCTTGAGCCAAAAACTGAGGAATAGGAACACTAACAGGGCATCCTTTTACACACGGCTCATTTTTACACTGTAAGCAGCGATTTGCCTCAACAATTGCTTGTTCTCGTGTATAGCCTGTAGCAACCTCACTCATTTTTCGTGCACGTACCATTGGTTCTTGTGTCGGCATTTCTTGTGCTGGTATTGCTGCTCTTTCTTTCGGTGTTATTGAACCGTCTTCAACTTTTCCTATTATTGCTTCGTATTGCTCTTGTCCTTCTTTTGCAAGAGTTTCAGCATCAATATAACTCATATATTTTCCTTAATCTATTTTTGCTTATTGACTCAATGAGTCTGCTTGAGCTTCCATTTTACATTTATGGAAATCTTCAGTTTCTTGTTCTTTGAATGCTCTCATTCTCATCATCATATTATCCCAATCAACTAAGTGACCATCAAATTCTGGACCGTCTACACAAACAAATTTTGTATCGTTACCAATAGTTACGCGACAACCACCACACATTCCTGTTCCATCAATCATAATGGTGTTAAGTGAAACAGTTGTAAATACATTAAATGGTTTAGTCGTAAGCGCACAGAATTTCATCATAATTGGAGGGCCTATTGCAACTACTTCCTCTGGTTTATTTTCTTCACAAATCTTTTTAAGAGGCTCAGTTACAAGTCCTTTTTCACCTGCACTTCCGTCATCAGTCATAATGATAAGTTCATCTGCAGCATCCCTCATTTCATTTTCAAAAATAACAAGGTCTTTGTTCCTGGCTCCAATAATAACAATTACTTTATTACCAATTGCTTTGTGTGCTTGTACAATAGGGTAGAGAGGTGCCACTCCAATACCGCCTCCAACACAAACTACGGTTCCTTTCTTTTCAATATGGGTAGGTTTTCCAAGTGGTCCTAAAATAGCACCAATAGTATCTCCTTCATTTAAAAGAGATAGTTTAAGTGTTGTAGCACCAACGGCTTGAAAAACAAGTGCAATCCATCCTTCTTGTGCATTAGCATCTGCTATGGTGAGTGGAACTCGTTCTGCATAATCGGTATCTAGTTGTACCAATACGAATTGTCCTGCTTTTCTGTTTTTTGCAATGTCTGCTGCTTCAACTTTGTAGTAAAAAACATCGTTTGATAGTTGTTTTTTTTCAATAATTTTATACATAGTGTTATCCTTCGGTTATGAAATATAGCATAATTGGAAAAAAAAGTACATAGGTTTTGAGTACAAATATACTAAGATTAAATACTATCTTGTCTATGTGCAATCCTTGACAGACTTGCTTTAGAATGGTAAAATGTATCAAATGTGAGACTCAGGGTATGTATTAATTTATTGTATAAATTAATACTGCATATTTATGTCTTTCATAGAAATAGTGTAAGGATTACGTATGAAAAAAAAGAATACTGAAAAATCAAAAATTGAGCACCCAAAGTCAAAAAAAAGCCCAATAGCAACTGTTGGTTCAGTTATATTACTTGTTATAATAATTATAGCATTTATTGCATCTCCATCGATGTTTTCTTCTCAAACTCAAATACTTGATTTGGGTTCCTATAATGGTGAAAAAATAAAATATGATGAGGATTTTAACCGTTTAGCAGAATACTTTGCCGAACAATTTCAAACTCAAGGCATACAGACAAATACCTTTTATAATGCAATGTCAGAAGCTTTTAATTACTCTGTTTTAACGCTTGCTTTTATTGATGAGGTTGAAAAATCAGGTTATGTAGCTCCAGATTCGTTAATCAATAGAGAAATGGTACAATACTTTTTAGATGAAGATGGTGTATTTTCACAACGTCTTTTTCGAGAAACATCCGACGGAAGAAAAATTGAACTTCGTGAAGCTACTGTTGAACAAGTTAGCCGCGATTTATACTACACTGATTATTCTGGCTTAAAAATTTCTTCTAATGAAATTGATTTTATAAAAGATATGAATAAAAATCAACGTACCTTTAATATGGCTAGTTTTAATACTGATTCATTTCCACAAGAAGAAATTATTGCCTATGGTAGTGATAATGCACAATTATTTACACAGTACGCAATGCAAGTTATTACTGTAAATTCTGAGACTGAAGCAGAAACATTACTAACAAGAATAACAAATAATGAATTAACATTTTCAGATGCTGTTTCTGAGTTTTCTACCGATAACTATTCTGATGATGCTGGTGTATTAACCGATTTATATTATTATCAAATAAAAAATATTATCGAAGGTGAAGAAGCATTTAACACACTAGTTAACCTTGAAGTTGGAAGCATCAGTGAGGTATTAAAAACAACTACTGGATACTCAATTTTTTCTGTAACATCTCCAAAGGTTGAAGCAGACTTTACTAATCCTACATTAGTTGATACTGTTTACTCATATTTAACAATTTATGAAAGAGGTATTATTGAAGATTATTTTATTAATCTAGCCAAAGATTTTGCATCTACATCTCTAACACAAGGGTATGCCGCAGCAGTGAGCGCTTTTGGTGTAGAGACTTATGAGCTTGATCCAATTACTTTAAACTATGCAGGAGTTGGCTTTCTAGATACACTTCCAGTCGCTTCAGCTTCTCAATTAAGTTCCGCAGTATCCAATGAGCAATTTTTTCAAAGCGCGTTTTCTCTACAAGTTGGAGAAGTGTCAGAACCTATCGTACTTGGAAATGATATTATTGTTCTTTCGCTGATAGCTGAAGTTGAAAAGAACGATGAAGAAAATCAGAACTTAGATTTCTTGTATCCTTATCTTGTTTCCCAGTATGATGCAGGAAGCATTTCTACATATTTTACTACTAGTGATAAATTAGAAAACAACTTGTACGCATTCCTTTCAGAATATTTTTTATAAATAAGAGGTTTTTGTGACCGATGCAAATGAAACACCCTGTTTGGTAGATACCGCTCGGGGTGTTTCTGTTTTATATCATAACCGCTATCTCTTTTCAAAATATGATCCGCAAAAGGCATTCAAAACAGTATTAGAGAATACAACAATATTGCCAGAAAGCCTTATAGTATGTGTATCCCCTGTTTTAGCATTCCCCATTCAAGAGATAATGAAAAAACTAGAAAATGAAAAAATTGACTCGTGCTTTGTTCTTGCAATAGAAAAAGATAAAACGCTTTATGATTTTTTTTATGCTCAATATCAAAGTGATGTTGCGAGTACTTTTTCTAGTATTTTAGTTGAACATGTAAATGACATTGCCCTATTACTGGAGGGGATGAATTTATCTGGTATCAAAATTCCTAGCGTGTCACGTTTTAGAAGAATAATTGTTTTGGATGCATCAGGTGCAGTACAGCAGCATAAAGATTTTTATAATGAAGTTATTATGTATGCACAAAACTCGATTAGTCAGTTTTGGAAAAATAGAATGACCCTATTAAGTTTAGGAAAGCTATTTTCAAAAAATACAATAAAAAATGTTTCAAAGCTACGTACTGCATTTTCAATACAAAAACAAAGCATATCAAAGCCGATTTTAGTTGTCGGGGCAGGATCTTCTTTAGATGAGGTTCTACCGTTTATAAAAAAGAATAATCGCAGTTTATATATAATAAGTATTGGAGCCTCTGTTCGTACGTTAATTGCTAGCGGTATTGAAGTTGACTGTGTTATCAATATAGAAGCACAATTTGCAACTGAAAAGGCTTTTGTAGGTATAAAAAACTCAAAGATATGTTTGTTTACTGATATTGCAAGTCGCCCTAGTGTAACAAATCTTCTGGGCGGGAACGTTGGTTTTTTTATGTCAGAGTACGCTGCATCCCCGTTATTAGAGCGTGTAAAACAATTTTTCCCCCATATACCAGTGTTTCCTCCATTAGGCTCTGTTGGTATTTCTGCAGTAGAACTTGCCTTATTTATGCGCAAAGATATTGATGTGCCAGTCTTCTTTACAGGGCTTGACTTTTCATTTCCTGTTGGTAAGACGCATGCCAAAGAAAGCCCTCATATAAAGGAATCATTGCAAAATTGCAATAGGCTGTCTCCTGTGGGTAATGTAGCAGTAAGTTTTAGACCCGGTGTTTTTTCCTTTAGGAGTCAAAACAAAGATTTAGTTAGTGATTCGGGTCTTAAAGTATACGCAGATCTTTTTAACGAGCGTTACAAAAACGTAAAAAATATTTTTAACATCTCACGTTTTGGTATGTTAGATTCTCATTTTAATTGTAACCTTGAAACGGCATTAAAAATACTATCATCTATTGTGCTACAAGATATGAGTTCTGTGTATTCTCAAGTTGATAACTGTAGTTCTTCTGTAAAAAAGTTTTATAAAGAAGAGCAAGAAAAGCTTATGTCTATTAAGAATATGCTAACAGGGAAAACCTTACTCGATGAATCAACATTGCTACCGCTTTTAGAAGATTGTAGCTATTTGTATGACCATTTTCCTGATGGGCACAAAGGTGCAAATCTTAGGCAAGATTTCTTAAATAGGGTACGTAGCGAAGTAGATGTATTTTTAAAACAATTGACAATTACTATGTAACTTTTGAGGGATAACGTTCTTTTATAAAGGTATAAAAAAATAGGATAGCAAAAATGATAAAAAAGATTGTGTGTGGATTTGCAATTATACTATGTTTGTTACTCGTTTCTTGCAAACCTACAACGGGTAAAAATGCATTTGATATAGCTAATAATAGCGGAGTTGATTACTTTATCATTAAAGCAACAAATGGAGCTACATTTATATCATTGTAAGATATGGAAGATTTGTTCAACAACCATAGCAAAGTATTAACGGTCGAATATGAGGATTCAACGGGCTTTGTATATAATGAACCCAATGTGCCAATTTGGATAAGTGACACTGAAATACATCAAATTATTCAGTGGAAAGCATCAAAATATACTGTATCTATACCAGATGAGTATTTCAATGGTGAAGGTAGTTCGTATACCATCAATGCAAGTTCATCATTACAGCACACGATTACTGCCTCAACAGATGTAAATAAATTTGCGATAACTTTAAGTAATGGAAAATTTGTAGAATCTGCAAAAACATATGATACAACAATCTTTGTTACAAAGTACCCATTTCTTCATATTCCTGCGATATTAGCTATAGAAACAGACACAAAGGCAACAGTAATTCTTAGTGATGAACATTCTGTTGAAAATTACCATGATGAGCTTATTGTAACTATACCCAAACCTGTTGTAGAGAATAGCACTGGTTTTACTGTAGTAGCAAGTAAGGTACTTTAGCTTCTGATAACTCTAGGGCGCTACCCGTATGGCAACACATAGGTTGCCATGTACGGGTCGGTCTACGGCTCCAATCTTTTTGCTTTGAAACGGACACGGCAAGCCGTGTCCCTACGGTGTGCAAAAAGGATATCCGCCTTCGCCCTAGCGCACTCGCGTAATCGTGGTATTGTCACGTAAAACTGTAACACCCAACGCATTTCTCCGTAACACCCGTCTCCCTCGTCGGGTGTTACGGGATTATTCAGTACTTGCTTAAAACCTGCTTTGCGCATGATGACGATTGCAGCGTGTTGTAAAAAAAGTTGAAATGTAGTATACTTATTGTATAATCAATCCTATAGGAGTGTGCCATGTCTTTGTCATTAACTTTAACACAAGATGAAATACAATTAGCAAATAGTTATGCAAAAATTCATGCAATTTCTGTTACTGAAGCTTTTAAAAGAGCCTTGTTTGAAAAAATTGAGGATGAGTATGATATTACTATTGCAAATGAAGCATATGATGAATATGTAAAAAGCGGAAAACAAAGTAGCCCAATATCAAAATTATGGAATGATATTGATAATGAAGTATAGTGTTGAAACTACATCTCGATTTGATAAAGAGTTTAAAAAATTAGATACCTACACACAAAAAATGCTAAGAGCATGGATTGAAAAACATTTAATAGATTGCGAAAACCCCAGATTTTCAGGTAAGGCACTTGTTGCTAATTTCAAAGGGCAGTGGCGATATCGTATTGGTGATTATCGATTATTATGTTTTATAGAAGATGATAGGTTAATAATAACAGCTTTAAATGTTGGACACCGAAAAGAAATATATAAATAAGTAGTAGAAAAAAAATCTAAAATTTGCTATACTCATCTCATGGGACTAAAAAACATGAGAAATATCGGCATCATGGCACACATCGATGCTGGGAAAACAACAACAACAGAACGCATTTTATATTATACTGGTAAAATTCACCGAATTGGTGAAATAGATGATGGTGCTGCCACAATGGATTGGATGGCTCAAGAACAAGAGAGAGGGATTACAATCCAAAGTGCCGCAACAACTACTTACTGGAAAGATCATCAAATAAATATTATCGATACTCCTGGCCACGTAGACTTTACGGCAGAAGTAGAGCGCTCACTTCGAGTACTCGATGGTGCCGTGGCAGTTCTATGCGCCGTTGGTGGGGTACAGCCTCAAACAGAAACCGTTTGGCGCCAAGCAGACGATTACAAGGTTCCTCGCCTTTGTTTTGTAAACAAGATGGACAGGGTAGGTGCCGACTTTTTTGCTGTAGTAAATGACGTAAAAGAAAAATTTGGTATAAACACGCTTGTGCTACAAGTTCCAATTGGAGCCGAAAGTAATTTTGAAGGCGTTATAGACTTACTCGAAATGAAAGAGTACCGCTTTGATCCAAAAGATGAAGGCGAAACCGTTATTGTATCAGACATTGCAACTGAGAGAATGGCAATTGCAGAAGAGTGGAGAGAAAAACTTATTGATGAAGTTGCTTCATTTAATGATGATATTGCAGAACTCTTTTTAGGTGGAGAAGAAGTTCCACTTGATATGTTAAAAAAAGAAATTAGAAAGGGAACAATTGAAAGAAACTTTATACCATTTTTATGTGGTTCAGCTCGCAAAAATACGGCAATACAGCCATTGATAGATGCCGTTGTAGACTTTTTGCCATGTCCCGATGAAGTACCAGCTGCAAAGGGTTTTCAAGTTAAAAAGGAAGAAGAGATTTCTGTTCCATGCGACCCATCAGGAACCCCAGTTGGACTAGTGTTTAAGATTCAGCACGAAAAGGAAGCAGGGAGCCTCTGTTATGTTCGAATGTATTCTGGAAAAATTAAAGCATCAGAGCAAATACTAAACGTTGGAAAGAAAAAAAGAGAAAGGGTAAACCGCATTTTAAGAATGCACTCAAATAAGTCAGAGCCTATGGACTCTGTAGAAGCAGGCGATATTGCCGTATTTATTGGGCTTAAGTTTGCTCAAACAGGGGATACTATTGCAAGTGAAGGTTTACCAATCTTGCTTGAAAACTTACATTTCCCAGAGCCTGTGATATCGGTATCATTAGAGCCAGAAACAATGTCTGATAAGGATAAGATGACTGAAGTATTAGATATTTTATCAAAAGAAGACCCAACATTTGTTTCAAAAGAAGATGTAGAAACAGGCCAATTAATTATATCTGGAATGGGTGAGCTTCACCTAGATGTTCTTGTAACAAGAATGAAACAAGACTTTAAACTTGATGTTAGAGTCGGTAAGCCACAAGTTACCTACCGTGAATCTATTACTGCTACAGTTGACCACACAGAAAACTATTCAAAAGTGCTAGGTGGAAAAGAAAACACCGCAGGCATTACCTTACATGTGCACCCGCTAACAAAAGAGCAAGAAGCTACTGCTAACTATCACGGAAACTCATACCATAATGAACTTAAAAAAGGTTCTGCTCCTGATGAAATTATAGAAGCTATTGAGCGAGGAATCACAAACTCATTTGGATCTGGTATACAATATGGCTATCCATGTAACGGTGTAAGTGTTACCGTAACTGGTGTAGAGTATAATGAACTCACCTCAACTCCATTTGCCTTTGAAGCCTGTGCTGTTCAAGCATTTGATGAAGCCTGTAGAAAGGCAAGCCCAGAGATTTTAGAGCCTGTTATGAATGTTGACATTATTGTTCCTAAAGAATTTGTTGGAGAGGCTATGAGCCAAGTAACTCAAAGAAACGGTTTAATTCTAAGCCTAGAATCTAAGAGCACCAATGAAGTAGTACATGCACAGTCTCCTATGGCTCAAATGTTTGGTTTTTCTACAAGCCTACGTTCTGTTACACAGGGTAGGGCGAGCTTTTCTATGGAGTTTAGCCACTTTCAAGTAAAACCAGGTGGTCTTTCGTATTAATTGCCATCCATGGCAATTAATACTACCGAGTTTTGCGGTACCGAAGTTAATTGATTAGCGCAAAACTCGTGAACGGTTCAGTTTTGGCAACATCCCTGTTGCATTTTTTAGCTACCAAGATTATTTGCTATGATGTATAATTAATAATTGTGTGGGTAGAGTCCCTCGTCTTCCTGAGCGAAGTCGAAGGATCTTATTCGCAAGAACTACACAGATTTTTATTAGTGCTATCTGTTCCAATTATAAAAAAAGGGCTGATTTCTGTTAGTACAGATATCAGTCCTTTTTTAGTTTTTTTGCATTAGTTTTTTATGTAATATTGCTCTGCAAAGGCAGGTGCATCTGTTGGCTTTT
>CAYJIS010000011.1:0-44506 GCA_964370315.1 uncultured Treponemataceae bacterium | reverse complement strand
GTTTGACATAAGTGTTCAAAACACGATTCTTTGTGTATATCTGACTGAAGAGCGTCTAAATATGGAAAATAGGCTAAGCAAATTTGCATTTTGCCTTCTGGTGTGTTTACCGAATACTGACGCATCAAAACAGACAACAAATACTCATTATCTAATATATAGTTTTTCTTATAATTTGTCAACATTTCAGAACCATTATTTAATAAAATTTCTGCGGGGTCCTTTCCGCCTTCATGTTGGATTATTCGAACCGAAGCATTATTTTGTCTACATAAAAGTATTGATTTAAATGTTGCTGCTTGACCTGCAGTATCATTATCAAATGACAAGTAAAATGTGTCGCAAAAAGTATTTAATAGACGCACTTGTTCTTCAGTTAATGCAGTTCCCAAAGGTGCAACTGCAACATTTACTCCTGCTTGGTGATATGCAATTACATCCATATAACCCTCGCAAATGACAACACTTTTTTCTGTTCTAATGTATTGTTTTGCAAAATTAAATGCATAGAGTGTTTCTCTTTTTTTGTATTGCACAAGATCACCTGAGTTTAAATACTTTGGTCCATCACCCATTAAAATTCTTCCACCAAATGCTACCGTTTGACCGTGTCTATTAAATATGGGAAACATTAGCCTATTAGAAAAAAAAGATATATCCGGATAATTCTTAGAAAAAAGTCCCGAACCTTTTAGAAAGGCTTCACTGTATTTTTTTTCTGATAAAAACTTTTTTAGCCAATACTTGTCAGTTGGTGAATATCCTAATTTGAATTTTTGAATTGATTCTTTACTAATGCCTCTCGACTGCAAATAATGCAAGGCAGCATTTCCCATTTCTGAAGTAGTAAGAAAATAATTATATGTTCCACAAATTCTATCGTATAGTTCAATATAATCATCACGTAAAGAGTTCTCTATTACTACTGGACTTGAGTTCCCATCATAGAGAACTTCTATGCCAACTTTTTTCGCTAAGCTTAATGCAGCCTCTTGAAATGATATTTTTTCCATCTTCATATAAAAAGAAATTAAGCTACCACCCTCGTGACAACCAAAACAGTAAAACATTTTTTTGTCAGGGACAACATTGAAAGAAGGTGTTTTTTCATTATGAAAAGGACAGCATCCCCAGAAACTGCTTCCACGTTTTTCGAGTTTAGTATACTCCCCTACTAGCGTGGGCATATCTATTTTTGAGTTTATTTCATCCAAAGTTTGAGAAGAAATTTTTGGCATATTTTATCTCTGAGTACTTTTTGTTTGATATACTATCCCAGCATCTATGTGATCATCAAAATCAGTAGTAAATATATGATTTCCAACTGAAGCATCTACTAGTCTAAAATAAAAATAATTAGTATTTGATGGATTTGCAGCTGCATTAAGAGCAATTAATCCAGGATTTGATATTGGTGAAGGCGGTAAACCTGCCCATTTATACGTATTATACGGATTATCAATTTGTATGTCATCATAGGTGATTACTTCAGGATGTGGTTTTCCTTGAATTTCAGTTATGATATATTCTAGTGTTGCACAAGAATATAATCCGATGTTTTCAGAAATTCTATTTGAAAAAACACTTGCAATTAACGGTGCTTCTTCTTGTACTCTGTATTCTCTTTCTACAATCGATGCTAAAATCAGTGTTTGAAATAGGTCTTCATTACTTGCGTCTCTTAAACCGTCAATCTGAGAAACTCGATTAAAAAAATTGTCTACAAAAAGTCTAATTACCGTTTCTGCATTCATATTTGGATCCAAGTAATACGTGTCGGGAAAGAGATAGCCTTCAAATGTACTCGCAGGTACACCGTACTCTTGTAGTAATGTTGTGTTTTTTGATGCTTCAATAAAATCTTCTGCTGAAGTTACATCTTTTTCTTCTAGCAGTTTTGCTATTTTTGAAACCGTTAGCCCCTCTGGAATACTTACAAGAATCGGTTCAAATTTACCTGACTCAAAGACAGTAAGAATTTCGTTGACGGACATAGATGGAGAAATCTTAAAAATACCGGCTCTTAATGGGACTGACGTAAGTCTGCCATAAGTATAAAAAGCAAAGCGTGATTTAATATAATCTTTTACATATAAATCATAAGAAATGCTCGCTAATGTTGCTCCTGATTGAACCGTGTATCGCTCTGGTTCTACATGAGAAGATGATTTTGCTGATAGTAATACAGCACTAGTAATAATAAAAGCTGCACATATTGCTACAAAAGCAGCAATGATTATTTTAATAATTTTTGTTTTCATTTAAAAATACTTCCGCCTCTTCAATAGTCATATTATCATAAATATGAGACTGCATACTTGAAAGAAATTTTTCAAGCTCATCTGGTATATTTTTCTCGTGTTTACGAAAAAAACTTGTTACTGCTTTTACCTCGTTAAAGGTAAAATTATATGAAATACTACTCATAGTTCTATCTCTTGTCCCTCGATTGCAAGATGAACACGTACAAAGCCATCACAAACATTATCTGAATACCATTGTGCTGACTTAAGAATTGAATACAATTTTTTATCATCATACGTAGGTTCATGATGAAATAAATATAACTGTCGAATATTAAATAGGTGTGCAAAGTCAATTGCATAACAATATGCCGAGTGTCCCCAATTTTCTTTTTGTAGGGCATCATCAACTGTATATTGAGAATCCAAAACGAGAACATCTGCATTACCAAAGAAAGCATCTGATTCTATCGTTCTTTGAAAATCGCTTTGTTGTAATTCAACATCAGTAGCATGTATGAAACATTTCCCATTTTCTACAAATTTGTATGTGTATGAAAATCCTGGATGAAACATTTTCTTACACATAATTTTGCAGTTACCAATTACAAATTCTTCATACTCTTTTACGGTATGGTAAAAGATATTTTTTGTAAAAGCTTCCATTGGCACTGGAAAATATGGTTGGTCCATTTGTGCAGATAATAGCTTTTGAGCATCATCATTTGTCGAATACACATGAATTGTTGTTGTAGGATTAAATGCTGGGTCAAAAAAAGGTAATCCTTGTAAATGATCCCAGTGAAAATGTGTAAAAAGTAAATAAAAAATTTGGTTATTTATTTTAGAGTATTGTTTTCCACAAACACGAATACCTGTACCCGCATCTAATATAATTTTTTCTTCACCATCTAAAATTACTTCAACACAAGGAGAATTGCCTCCTACTGTTCCGAACAAGTACTCAGGTAAATTTGAAATAAAACGTTGCTTTGCATCTTCATTTATTATATCAGCGGGTGTTATTTTTGAAACTACAGCGGAAATTTTTGATTGTACATGTTCAGCCCAAATTGGGGTTGCCGTTGAGCCTCTAACGCCAAAAAAACGTACTTTCACCTAATCCTCCCATGAATTTAGTTCAGATACGACAACAGGTTTGTTTCTCATATATGTATGTAATATATCATAAATTTCATCTTTTTTCAAGAACTTTCCAGAATTAATTCCCGGACAGCTTTCACCTTCTTGCTGCCATCGTTCTTCGTTATCTAAAATATATGTCCAAAAGGGATATGTAGAACATTGAATTGGGCGAGCACCGTAAAGTGTACAGCCATTCTCCCAAAAAATACAGTCATAGTTAGGCTTTTCAAGTAAACTGAATACTTCCGTACCATCATGATACGGTACAATCCTACAATATTTTGAGACAAAATCATTCTTATTCATTGAAAAAAAACGACATAATTTTTGAATATCAGTTTTAGATAGGTAAACATAACCACTTTCGTGGCGACAACAATGTGAGCATCTCTTACATGAAAATTGCAAACCGGAAGAATAAAACACTTCACCTGCCTTAAAAAAAAAGAGGTATCAGAATTACCCGATACCTCTTTGGGGAGAGAAGGATTCGAACCTTCGAAGGCGGAGCCAACAGATTTACAGTCTGCCCCCTTTGACCACTCGGGAACCTCCCCGTAATACGCCGACACAAAGTGTCAGTTTAAGCCAACTCAGGGATTCGAACCCTGGACCCCGAGATTACAAATCACGTGCTCTGGCCAGCTGAGCTAAGTTGGCGTAACTTAAAACATCTTACACGATTCATAAAAAAAGGTCAAGTGCTTATAAGCTTTTATTATAAAAAAGTTGCTTTTTTTTATAATAAATTTAATATTTCATCTGCTGAAGTTGCATTAACAATAATATTATACTTTTCTTCATCTGATAAAATTTCAAATAACGTTGTTAGTTTTACAACATGTGATTCTTCGTCACTTGCGGCAAGTGTTATAACAATCTCAACTGGATCATTATCACTATTAAAATTAATAGGTTCTGCTAATGTTATTAAACTTAGTCCATTTTTTAGAATATAGTCACCAGGTTTTGAATGAGAAAGAGCTATTCCTGGGGCAAGTACTATATATGGGCCAAATTCCTTTACATTTTCTATTGTTGCTTCGATATATGCTGATGTAATATAGCCTGTGTCAACAAGCAGTTGTCCAGACTTTCTCAGTGCATCTTCCCAGTCACTTGTTTCTACTTTCAGTAAAATGTTTTCTTTTTCAATAGTATTGCTCATAATTATAATCCTAAACGTTCGTATTGTTCTTGCGGACAATCTGCTTCTTTTAGCTTACCTTTTAGGGCATTAATCATCCTATTTTCAATTTCATTGTCGTCTAATGGATTTTGTTGCTTTTTATCCATTTCAACATCAAAGAGTAAATTTCCATATGAGGTTAATTCATACTTCTCTTTTCCCTTTACCTTCATAACTTTACAACCTTTTGTGAATGAAAAAGGTTCTGCTAAGCTCATGCCTTGTATGTCTTTAATACTAAAACGCTTATTCATGTATTGAGGCATTAAAGTGTAATTATAGATTTCATTTGCACGTTCTGGTAAAGCTGCTCTCATGTACGTATATTTTCCATCTGTAATATTTACGTGTCCAGAAAAAACTCCATAAAGGGCATAATCTCTTACTTTTTCATCATTTTTAATGGTGTTTTGCAATGATTTACCCATAACATCTTTTGGGATTTCTTGGTTAAAATACTCTAAAAGTGTTGGTACCCAATCAATTAGCTGCACTAATGAATCACGTGAATCATTTTTGATTGCACAACGAGGGTCCCAAATAAATAATGGAGTATTTGCAACTTCATTATAATATGGCATTAGGTTTTTACCCCAATGTCCATGCTCTGACAATAGAAAGCCATGGTCTGTTCCAACTATCAGCATGGTGTCTTCCCACATAGAATGCTTATCCATCATGTCTAATACTTTACCAAGATGCTCATCACACATACTAACTAATGCTTTATAATTTCTTACACAGTGATTAACTTCATCTTGAGTTTCTTTAACAGAACCTCTAGGCCAGTCAAAGTGGGCTCCAGAATAATCTTCGGGATACATGTCAAGATATTTTTGTGGCACATAAAAAGGTTCATGAGGATCAAATGTTTCTAAGTGTAAAAGCCAGTTATCTTCACTATGATTTTTTTCAATAAAATCGCATGCTTTTTTAAAGCACTTGTACTGCGGGAAATCTGGTTCATCTTTTATGTATTCACGATTTACCCAATCATATCTCCATAAACCTGATTCACCCTCACCTATATGTTTTTGAGGAACCGTAACAACTTCAGGAATATCTGGGCGCTTTACATGTGCCTTCCAGTGATCTCCTTCTTGGCCACGTACTATTTCCCATGAGGAATATCTGGTGTGATAATTAGCACCGCCGTCTTCCCAATAATGTAAGTGGTCACTTATGAGGTGAGTATATACACCTGCTTTTTTTAATTGCTCTGGCATAGAATCATCAAAAACTTCAAGAGGACCCCATTCCCTATGCAAAAAGTTATATCTTCCTGTATGAAACTCACGCCTTGCAGGAATACAAGGCATACTACCAACATAACTATTGTTAAACTTTACCGAATTCTGAGCTAAACGCTCAAAATTCGGTGCAATTACGCCACAATCTGGGTTGTATGTAGGTAAATAGTGTTTGTTTAGGCTATCATAAAAAACGATTATGGCTTTCATGCATTACCCTCTAGCTTCAGGGAAGTGTACGTCTATAACTTCTCCAACTTGTTTTGCTATTCCAGGTCCATCCATAATATTAACAATTTCAATCATATGTTTTCCCTCAGGAAGAGTAAGCCCTTCTGCAAGTTTTTTGGAAATAATAACAATATCTGTTGTGTCAATTAAACTTTGCATTTCACCTAGTGCAGTATGCTTTAGGTTTGCGTTAATTTTTTCTGCCTGAAGTCCTTTTTTTACTAACATCTCTGCAACGGCACTGCTACCAAGTCCGTATCCGCATACAAATAAAATGTTTACAATGTCTTTCATAATAACCCCTATTATTTAGCCTATAAGAGAACTAATAAATCTCATAAGTTCTGTAACTGCAGGCCAGAATGTTGAAAAGTCAAACATACCAGACCAACCTACACCATTTGGATAATTCATTAGATTAATTGCCCAAACAGTACCAAATGACTGTATCATACCGAGTAGTATACAACATACGATAACAGCTTTAACACCACCACGTTTGTTTGCAACAACCCCAATTGGTCCACCTGAGAAAAATAACGGAATAAAACCAGGAAGTACTAATATTGGGCTTTTAATTGCAACTAAAATAAAAATAGAAATTATAGTTCCAACTGTACAAAAAATAAATCCGAGTGTAGCGGCATTCGGTGAGAATGGAAGAAGAGCTGCTACGTCAATTGCTGGAATAGCATTAGGAACTAATTTTTCTTGAATTCCTTTAAATGATTCTGTTAGTTCTGCACACATCATTCTAACACCAGTTAGCAGTATTACCATGTTCATAGAAAAATTAATACCAACTTTAAAAACATAGATTAAGGGGTGTTCATTTTTTGCTAAAGCAGCAATTCCGTCATATCCGAGAGGAATCATAAATGCACCAACAAATATCCAAATAACGATACATACAGATACAACGTTATTATTAAATATACTTAACCATGAAGGAAGTTTTAAGTTTTCTGCGTCTTGTTCTTTTTTACCAAAAAAATGTGCAATTTTATCAAAGAACCATATACCTATTTGTTGGTTATGACCAATTGTAAAACCTGCTCCACCAGTAACATTGTCAACCGCTTTTACTGCTAACGTAGTAGAAAATGACCAATAAATACCTACTAAGATACCTGAAACAACTACTGCAACAGCGTTGTTTACTGTAAATGTAGAAATAATTAACCATAAAATCGCTCTTGAATGAGCTGTTCCTGCATTTCCGGTTAAGAAAACACCTTTAGCTTTTGTATATTTTCCAAAATAAACAAGTAATACGTTAACGAAAAATGCAATTACAAAAACATATCCCATTAATCCAAATAAATCACCAAGTGCTTCTTGTGTAGTTGCATTCATCGCGTATGAATCCATAATATATCCACGTATACCAGTTGCTTCACTTACTGCTGTGATTATTGGACGTAAAGTATTTGTAAACTGAGCACCTCCAAATAAAACCATTTGGATACCAACCATCGCACTAATTGTCCCAGTGACAACCTTAGTACCTTTTTCTCTTTTTAGTATGTATCCAACACAAATTAATAAACCTATTAAAATAACAGGTTGTGTTAGAAAGTCACTTACTAAAAAATCAATGACTGCATTCATTTATGCCTCCTAATGTTTTACTTTATTGTTTACAATTCTTAGAATTTTGTCAAGTCTAAAAACTTGGATAAATTAAAAAATTTGAAATAAATTAAAAATAATTAAAGTTTTTTAAACAGTGGGATATAGTGCTCTGAAATTACTTTCTCCCATGTATACTCTTTTTTTACATATTTTGCACTAAATGAAATCATATGATTAAAAAAATCTGGTGTATTATGCTTTCGTTCTATCAGTTCAATAAGGAGTTTAGAAAGTGTTAGTGGATCATTTTTGTGATATAAAAAACCTGTTTTTTCATGTATAATTTTATTTAAGCCTCCGCAAGCATGGGCTACAGGTATTGTACCGTATATTTGTGCAATAAAGTCTTCAAGACAACACGGTTCAAAAAAACTTGGAAGAACAAGAAAGTCACTTACGGCAACACAAAGACGAGACAAAGCCTTATCATATCCTTGAAAATAAATAAACTTATCTTTGTATTTTTTTGCCATTTCAGAATTAATTTTTTCTAATTCTTTTACACCCTGACCTATTATTATAAATCGTGCATTACTACATTTTTCTAAAACAATGCTTGCGGCTTCTGCAAATACATCAATTCCTTTTTGATGTACAATTCGCCCGTGAAATGAAAAATATACAGGATTACTATTGTCGTTATTTGTATCATGAGGTTGCATAACTCCATGTTGAATAATTCTATCAATTTTCTTTTCATCTGGGCATACATGTACTTTGCTGTATTTTTCTAAAAAAAACTGCCTACAATAATATTTTCCTTCAAGATCGCTTTTTAAGGGGTTATATGAATATGGTAACTCTGATATGTCAGTTTTTTCAGGATTATAGTGATCATATGAAATACCGTTTGTAATGCCTGTAATGTAAATTTTTCTGTTAAAAAATTCTTTTGAAATACTATCAGCCCATGTATAATTTGGATCTGTGATTTCGTTTGCATACCAAGGAGAAACAGTAGTATAAGATGCATAGTCTTGTGAAAGTAAAAAAGGCTCGGGCCTACCATCAATGCAAGATAATTCAAAGCATTCATTGGGGAGCATTAGAATTTTGCTCGCTTTATTTATTGATGGAAGTTGGCTTCTATAAGCATTTCCTGCATTATGAATTGTAATTACAAAAGAGCTGTCCTGGTAGTATTCTTGATACTCTTTATGTGCATTTGCGATAAAAGGTACTAAAGCACTATGAGAATCTTGGCAATGAATTATTTGAGCTTTTTCGTTTGAAATAAGGCCAAATTGTAAAACAGCCCTTTGAAATAATACATTTAAAACCTGAGAATCTTTGTGACCTTCTCCACTTTTAAAAGAGCTGTTTAGTGCTTCTTCTAGTCTAGTGTACGTGTATACTCCCATTTTAGAAGTAAAACTTGAGTTAACGATAAAAACAATTCTAATTCCATTATAAAAACCTTGCGCATACATAAGTCTATATACACGAGAGTCAACAGTGATTTCCGCAGTTAGATTTTCAATGATGTCAAAATTTACTACATTGTCAAGGCATGTGCTTCCGTAAAGAGGTATAAAAACTGTTACTGTGTAGCCAAGATGGTTAACTTCACGTGCTATAGAAGTTGCAACGTCTTTAACGCCACCAGCTTCAGCAAGTCCTGAATATTCGCGAGTAACTAACCAATATGTTCTTTTCTTTGCCATTAACGTTAGTCCTTATGTGCAAAATCTGGACGCAACACCTCAGCTCCTCCACCATAAATATGTACTGGTTCCTGTTTTAAATATGCAGTAACAAGCACACGCACAGTGTGTTTTAATGAGTTTATCATATTTGGCTCAAGTGAACAAAATAACGCAGTATTTTTACACATGCCTTCTTTTCGCAGTGCTGCAGCTGGATTCAGTACATCGATATCTTGAGTTACTGTAAAATGTACCGATACAATATCTGTTTCTTCTAAGTTGTTTTTTTTAAATAGGTTTTTCATCATAGTAGAGACATCTTGCCTGATTGCAGAGTCTGAATTTTTAGTACACCACGCACCTCTAATACCGTATAAACGATTGTTGCTCATAATACTCCTAATAATAAACAAAGATAATTATAAATAGTTACAAAACTTATTGGGAAAAAAAACTAATAAACGTAGAGAATGCAAACATAAGAATCCCAAATAAAATATAACCTATATACATAAATAGAAAGCGTAAGTATGCAATTGTTTTTCGATACATTAAATGATGTACAATCATTACCAGTCCTACTACTACAAAAAAAACTAATAGCACAGATAAAACACTCACGACTTGTAAAAGTAAAATTTGATTTTTATCTAAAAAATTCTGCCAATTTCCACTTACATAAAATATAAATACAAGAAATATTAAGGCAATTAAAAAAAGAACAAGCCTATTTGTAAGTTTAAAAAGCGGTGTTTTTTTTATGATATTTTCTTTTGAAATCACTTGCACTATTTCCTATTTACGTTATATACTACTATGTATACGTATCAATTGCAAGGAGCTTTCATGAAAAAGTTTATAATATCACTAATAATTCTCGCAGTATTCGCATCGTTTGCTTTGTTGTGGGGATGGCTTGAATTTTTTGTTCCAGTGGATAAATATGGGGTTCTCATTTCAAAAACGAGTGGTATTAAAAACGAAGTAATCTCTAAAGGCAACTTTACGTGGGCATGGGAGCGATTGATTCCTACTAACTCAAAATTATATGTTTTCTCTGCAACACCTAAAACGTATACAAAAGAAATTTTAGGCTCTCTGCCCTCTGCAAATATTTATAGTAATATGTTAGAAGGCGCCCCTGATTTTAGCTATTCTTTTTCTGTTGAAGTAGTTCTAAATATATTACCTGAAACCTTGCCTCGTTTTGTTGATTCCAAGGGAGGCACAGATCAGGAAATTCTTGATGAATATTTAAATACGCAAGCAGAGTCAATAGCTCGATCTACAATTGAATTTATTTTAGAAAGGTCACTAACAGATACTGATTTTGTTGTTGAAGCTAGTTATTCTAATTCTCAGCTAATAGAAGGAATAGATGTACGTACTAATTATTCTGACCTTGAAATTGCATCATTAACTGTAAACAATATAAAATTACCTGATACTTCAATGTATAATTTAGCAAAGAATACATATACTGTATATCAAGAATCTATTCAACAAAATCTTATTGAAGCTGCCGAATCACAAAGTACTCTTGCAACAGAAACATATTTAGAACTAGAAAGATTGTCACAACTCGGACGAGTTTTAGCGGAGTATCCACAATTAATTGAATATGAGGCAGTAACTAATGGAAGTCTGCCAAATTCTGTAGCTGAAAGACTTAATCAATAAGAGATTTTAGTAAGTTTTCAAATGTCCAAGCACTAATTTCTAAACCATAAAATAAATCAGTATGAATTGGTGCAATAATATATTCTGTATTATACAATACCATAAAACTTGCTTCAGTTTTATCAAAAAATTGTACGTTAATTGTGTATAACAAATTATCAAGAAAATTAAAATTATCAATCGGTACAACATTCGAAGATTGTAACGTAAAAAGAGTTTTTACAGCATCTTCAAAGTTTTCATCTCCTCGTAACAGTATACGTTTTGATTCATCATTAGTTATTGTAATTGATTCAACTGTATTTTCTGAATTAATTCCTCGAACATAATGTGATATAAATTTGGGGTCAACCCAAGCACTTGGAGATGCAGATAAAAAAGAAAAATATTCATCAGGCATCTCATAAACTTGTATGTTTTTTGAAGATCTGATATACCTGTTCGACCCTGTAAAGTCAGTATAACCAAAGTGAAGTTTTGAAAACTCAGAAAAATTATTTTCACTATCAAAGCCTGAGAAGATTAGCGTGCTGCTATGTAAGTCATCAACACCATAATGCACCCAATCACTACTTTTGTTTGAAATAAGTCTTGAAGTAACACGACTTGAGAAAAGAGAAATAAGCTCATGTATTTTAATTGAATTTACTGGAAACGTAGTATTACCAATCTTTCCTGTGTAACCACTGTTTGTTTTATTTATGACAATTGATTGTGTGGAATTTGATGTAAGCGTAATTGTGCTAATAAGATTGCTGTATCTGGGGTTTAAGAGGGTTGTTTCGCTTATAATGATATTTTTTCCGTTAGAACTAAAAAAAGCCTCATATAAGGCCGTTATTGCTAATACAATAGCACATATGTAGACCAGTAGAATTCTTTTTTTTAGATGAATAATCATTTATACCCTCTTTTTTGTATTTTTTTACGAGAATATATAATTATTAGTGGAGCAATTATAATTGCAATACTATAAATAAATATAAGTGATACTATTGAATGCTTCTTTTGATTGGCAAGTGAATCTTCAGTAGTTTTATGTAAACTGTAGTCAAAAAATTGTTTTGATTTAAGTCGTATAAGCTCATCATGCCCTTGCAAATACAATAAACTATTAATTACATAATCAAAATTTCTTATAGTTGTATTGCTTTCAACATATGATAAAGCGCGCGACAAAAAGTATTGGTCTGATACCAGTATTACATTTTTTTTATGAATGCTTGAAACTGGATATGAGGTTATTTCACCTTCAACTAATTCTAGACTGTGTTCAAAAAAAGGATTAGTAATAAATGGAGTTTGTGTTTGTTCATATAGTATCGAGTTTGTTTTTTGCGTCCATGATTGTGCAGAAGTAAATAGTATGTCTTTTGTGTTTTCAGTTGAAAACTCCGTAATAATTGGGCTTGGCCACAATAGCGTTACCCCTTTAAAAGCGCTGGTGAGTACATTTACATTTGTGTTCGAAGGAGGAATATTAATAAAAAAAGGATACTCTACACTTGTTGTTTCTCCAGTTTGTGACAATAACGAAACGCTTTCATTCGCACTATCATGAATAAGTGAAGTGTCAATGTGAATATTAAAACCATCCAATAATGTAAAAATGCCACCATGAATCTCGCCATCTAAAAAATAATTTTCATCGACTGTAGCAGTCCAGGTATCTAAATCTATATCAACTGGAGACACTGAAAAAAATACAGATCCTCCTGAAGTAATAAATGATTCGATTGCTTGAACATGTTCTGTATGTAACTGGGAAGAACCTATGAGTATTAGAGGCGTATTTAAGTCTAATAATGAGGTGTTTAGCAAATCATCGGCCTGTAAAGCCCTTACACTAAAACCAGAACTTTGAAGAATCGGAACTATCATCGGGTAATCGGTATCAAGTGATAATCCGTTTGCAACAATTATAAATGCAGAGCGTTGTAAGCTACCTAATAAAGACTGAAGTCTACCTGCAATATCAAACTCTAGTGTGCTTGTGTCAAAAACAAAAGGAATAACTTCAGTAAATCCCTTGTATTCAAAGACAATAGCAGAATAAGCAGAAATTATACTTGACTGATTTGTTTGTAATGAGGGAATATTTTGTGCGCTAACGCCTAAAGCATTAAGAGATGTTTTTTGGCTGTCATTTATAGTATTGTGTATAAGTACTTGTACATTTTTCTTTTCTGAAGAATATGCATACAAAAAGTCTTTTATATCACTTATATGTGGATATGAGTTTTCCAATTCTTGAGAAATGTAATAAGAAATAGTTACGTTCGAATCTACAACCTCTAATAAATTTTTTGAATAATCAGACAAACTGAATCTTTGGTTTTCAGTAATATCTATTCGAGTATAGTAAAGCTGTGTATTCCATAATATCATGGTTAATAAAAAAATAAAACCACGTTGTGAAATTTTTAAAAGTGATTTTTGATCGCTTATACAAAATTCACTGTACTTCATTTTTTCAATTACAAAGACGCTGAGTGATAAAAATATAAGGTTTGTAATTATATAAAAAAATATGTCACGTGTATCAAATATTCCTTTTGAAAAAGAATCAAAATGCCACGTAAAGGAAAAAAAATTAAAAAAGGCTTTCAAAGCTTGAGGAATTACAGAGATATTTTGAAGTAAAATACTGCCAAAAGCAAAGAGAGATAAAAATACAGAAGTGGAAAAAAATGCACTCGCTTGATTTTTGAACAGAATGGTAAAAAGTTGCCCTAACGATAAAAGTGTAGATGCAAAAAGTATTATACCAATTGATGAGCTAAAAAGAATAGGATAATCTATTGATCCAAAAAAAGAGACAATGAAGGGAACGCTAAGAGAAACTAAAAAAATACATAAAAAAATTAATAATCCAGAAATCCATTTAGATAGGACTAGTTGCATTGTTGAAATAGGTAAATGTAATGAAACATATTCTTCTTTTTCCCATAAGCTCATAGTTAAGCTTGGAATCACCAGTATTAACACATATGGAATTATGTAAAAGAAAAAACGTAAATCTGTGCTTCCATTTGTTAAAGAAAAAAAATCATTAATATAAAAAAATGTAAAAGAACTAACTAATAAATAAAATATAGCTGCAAAATATGTTACAGGGTTTAATAGGTATGAAAATACTTCTCTTTTTATTAAATAAAACAGGCTATTTTTTGCTTTCATTACACTACCCTTTACTCTTTTCAGTTAAAAATAAAAATGCACTTTCAATGCTCTTTTTTCCTGTTTGATTGCATATTTCTTTTTCGTTTCCAAAACAAATTAATTCACCACTATGAATAATAGCTATGGATGAACATAGTGCTTCAATTTCCTGCATTATATGTGTTGAAATTAAAATTGTTTTATTTTTAGAAAGCTTTTCAATTAAAGCTCTGATTTGAACAATTTGTCTCGGGTCGAGTCCGGAGGTAGGCTCATCTAATATTAAAACTTTCGGGTCTGTGAGAAGTGCCCGTGCTAAGGCAAGTCTTTGTTTGTATCCTTTTGAAAGAGTTTTAATTTTTTTATGTAATACGTCTAAAATTGATGTTATCTCTAAAACATTATATATCATTTCATGTTGTTGCTTTTTATTTTTGCTAGAAAGTAAAATTTGTGCGTCATAGGTTAAAAACTCTAGTACAGTGTAATCATTAAAAAAAAACGGCTGTTCACTTACATATCCAATTTGCATTTTGTTTTCTAGTGGATATTGAAATGCATCAATTCCGTTTACTAGAATTTGACCACTATCGGCGTAATGAACACTGCAAATAGCTTTGAGTATCGTTGTTTTGCCTGCACCATTCAAACCTGCAATGGCAGTAATAGAATTTGTGGGTGCTATAAAGCTAACATCACGTACTGCAATATGCTTGCCATAAGATTTTGTAAAGTTATTTAATGCAATCAAAATGTTACCCTTATTTAATAAATTGTAGATTTACTAGCTGCTTACGTAAACCTCACCTTAAATTGTTACCTAGTATAGCACAATAAAAAAATATGTCAATATATTCAAGGCAATATTAAAACAAGATAAATCCCCTTACAGGAAAACCAGTAAGGGGAAAAGGAAGAGGATGTAAGTTACGAAAATTGTGTAGTAATTTATGAGGATGGTGCTACACAAAATAACCTACATACTAACAACAACGAATGTAAAAAAAGGTTACAAAAAAAACTTATTTTTTTGTAAAATATTCTAGGCATAGAAAAAAAATTATGGTATAATATTATATGAAAGAAAATAAACGAGCTCGCTTTTTTTGTGAGTCTTGTGATACTGAGGTGGTGGGTGATGCAAAGTTTTGTCCTAATTGTGGGCGTTTTTTTGCATCAGTAAGATGTCCTGCCTGTGAGCTTACGGGGGAGCACTTTCTATTTGAAAACGGCTGTCCTGCTTGTGGGTACGCCATGGATGGTTCACCATTTGATACCAGTATTACTCCAAATCAACGACGAAAACAATATAGAAAAGTGCAAAATGAACACTCAAAAAGTAACAGGGCCAGAGGTGCAACACCTTATTCATTAAGTAAGCCTGTAAGAAGACGTAGCGATGATCCTTTACCTATTTGGATATATGTATTTTGCATTGTTTTACTTGGTATTGTGTTAGTAGCTGTTATTACTTTTTTAAGTTAGTTACATACACCCGTTCTACTCTTGCTGATATTGAACATACTATTTCATATGGTATGGTATGAAGTTGGTTTGCAATAGACTGGGCTGTATTATTATTTTTTTTAGGGCCAAATATATATACTTCTGACCATCTTTTTACTCGAGTGTTATTTGTTATATCGATAACACATTGATCCATACATATTCGCCCTATAATATTTTGTCTCTTTGCATTTACTACTACAGAAAAATTTCCTGAAAGTCTTCTGTTTAATCCATCTGCATAGCCAATTGGAATTGTTGCTATTATGCTATCACTTTTTGCTTTCCAGGTTCTCCCGTATGAAACCGTATCCCCTTTTTCAATTTCTTTTATAGCACTTATTGAACTTACAATTTCCATAACTGGCAGAAAATTATATTTTTTATTATCTTTATATTGTCTATAGAGCTCATCTGAAGGAAAATAACCATAACTGAGTATACCAGGACGAACCATATCAAAATGTGCATCGGGATGCAGTATAATACCTCCGGATGCAGCACAGTGAATTATTCCAGTATCAATTCCATTACTCTTAATCGTATTTATTGTCTCTTCAAATAGTCTCACTTGTTTGCGTGTATATAAAAGGTCATTTTTTTTTAGAGAGTCAGAAACGCATAAATGAGTGCATATTCCATCGATTGAAAATACTTTTTTAGAAATAATATGTTGTGCTAAAGATAACGCATCTTGTACTTTACATCCATGTCTTGCCATACCTGTGTCTATTTTTAAATGTAAGGGATATACCTTTGCATTCTTTTTTACTTTTCTAACAGCATTAAAAAGTAGGTTTACAAATTCAACATCTGCAACAAGTGGAATTAAATTATGCCGTACTAAGTCTTCTACTTCATCTTCATTGCAAAGACTTAGTAAAAGAATAGGACATGTAATTTTTGCTTTTCTAAGCTCTATTCCTTCTGCAACAGTTGCGACGCTTAAGTAATCAACTCCCAGTGAAATTGCACTCTTTGCAATTTCAATCGAACCGTGACCATATGCATTAGCTTTAACAGCTAAACACATTTTTTTATTTGGTGCTAATTTTTTAATTTTTTGTATATTATGCTCAAAATTTGAAATATATATTCGTGCTTGCGTTCTACTCAAGTATTACTCCTTATTACTCATAGTAATTCATTTTACACTTTGTTTCAAGTAATGCTATCTTTTGTTTTTTGCGCTTTTTTGATATACTTAGTTTATGGCAATGTATGATATAGCAATAGTGGGTGGTGGTGTTGCAGGATTTTTTTGTGCAATACAGCTTTTAAAAAATAATAAAGGTACTATTATAATTTTAGAAAAGAATGATAGACCATTAAAGAAACTCCTTATTACTGGTAGTGGAGCATGTAATTTTACGCATTCAGGTACTATTGATGAATACATGAATAAATATGGAGATAATGCAAAGTTTTTAAAAAATGCATTCTACAATTTTTTTGTTGATGATATTGTATCTTTTTTTGAAAATGAAGGTATTAAAACACTTTGTCGTGATGATGGAAAGTATTTTCCATCATCAATGAAAGCAAGTGAAATTAAAGATTTATTCTTGCATTTGACTCGTAATGTTAAGATTATGTATAATTACCAAGTTAGTAGCGTAAAAAAAAGTATAGGTGGATTTACTATTGCATCACATGATAATACGGTGCAGTCAAAGAACGTCGTAATTGCTACTGGTGCTTTAAGTTTTCCGGGCACTGGCTCTTCAGGCGATGGTTATACGATTGCAAAAAGTTTTAAACACACTATTACAAGGTTAAAACCGTCATTAGCAAATATAAAATGTGTTGAACATAAGCTGTCAGCATTTAGTGGAATTTCGTTTCAAAATGCGAAGCTAAAACACACTATAAATAATAAAACGTCAATATATACAGGTCCACTACTTTTAACACATACAGGATTATCGGGTCCACTAATTATCGATAATTCACGATACTTAGAAGTTGGAGATAGTTTAAGTATTAGTTTTATTGGTGTAAATAAAGAATTGTTTGAGTCTATGATACGAGAAAAGCCTTTAATTTCTATAAATACTTTTATAAAGGATATGCAGATTCCCAAAAAAATGGTTCAGTATTTTTGTGAAATGAATAATATCGATATAGATAAAAAAATTGGTGAAATATCTCTTAAGAGTATACGAATCCTTGCATCACTGCTTTGTGAGTATAAGATTACAGTATCAGAAATTGAGGGTTTTGAAACATGCATGTGTACAAATGGGGGTGTTTGTTTAAATGAAGTTAATCCATTATCCTTTGAGTCTAAATTACAAAAGGGACTCTATTTTTTGGGTGAAGTTTTAGATATTGACGGAGATACAGGCGGCTATAATCTACAAGCTATTTGGTCAGAATGTGTGTTATGTGCAAAAAAAATGCAATTTAATGAATAAATGCAAAATATATTTTTTTATAGATAATATAACCTATTGCACAATAATTTAATTATTAATATACTGAGTTAAGTAATTTATAGAGGAATTGGAATTAGTATGAAATTTACAGATACACGTGATAGTTCAGTAAAGGTAAATCTTAAAACTGCTGTTTTAAAAGGAATGAACTCAAAAACTGGGGGTTTATATATTCCTTGTTCATATCCGAGGTTAGATGACTCTGTGTTGCAAAAAACTGTGACACCATCTTTTCGAGATATTGCCTTTGAATGTGCAAAATTATATTGCAGTGATGATATATCAGAAGAGAAGCTACAAGAAATTATAATAAATTGTTATCCTTTTAATGTACCCGTTTCACCGGTTGATCCTGTCACATATGTCTTAGAACTATATCATGGCCCAACTTGTGCTTTCAAAGATGTTGGTGCACGGTTTATGGCGCAACTCATGGCATATTTTAATGAGGATGAAAGTAAAAATCTTCATATTCTTGTTGCAACATCAGGTGACACAGGAAGTGCCGTAGGTAGTGCTTTTCATAATCTTGAAGGTATTGATGTTACTATATTATATCCAAAAGGAAAAATAAGTCCGTTACAAGAAAAGCAACTTACCACGTTTACAGGAAATGTTCGAGCATTAGCTGTCGAAGGCACTTTTGATGACTGTCAAAGATTGGTTAAAAAAGCTTTTACTGATAAATCTTTACAAAAGAAGCTTCGCCTTTCTTCAGCAAACTCAATAAATATATCAAGGCTCTTACCTCAAAGCTTTTATTATGTTTATGCCTCCTTAGCGGTAAAATCAAGAAGCTGGCATAATAATAAAATAGAAAATCCATCTATAGTTTTTAGTGTTCCATCAGGAAATTTTGGTAATCTTACATCAGGACTTATAGCACAAAAAATGGGAGCTCCCATTGCTGGGTTTATTGCAGCAACAAATGCTAATAAAACTATCCCAGATTGGCTTGAATCTGGTGTGTATGAGCCTCGTCCATCAGTTACAACAGTATCGAATGCAATGGATGTTGGAGCCCCTAGTAATTTTGAAAGAATGATGTCAATGTATGATTATGAGCAGCTAAAGTCAATATTAGCAACATACTGGACTGATGATGCAGGAACTCTCGAAGGTATTTCTCATCACCTAGAACGAACGGGTTGTATTATTGATCCTCATGGTGCAATAGCTTGGAAAGCTTGGCAAGAATTAAAAAAAGGTGGAATGTTAAAATTACTATCTGGGTTTAAAAATGATATAACTTATCCTAACTTAGGAAATAATATACCAGAATGGAATCAAGCGATTATAGATAATCAATCAATAGGTATTGTTTTAGGTACGGCTCATCCAGCAAAGTTTACAGAGATTGTAAAAGATGCAACAGGAAGAGAACCACCGATGCCAAGTAAGCTTGAGAGAGTAATGATGCTAAAAGATAACTCAATAGCAATGAAAAATGATTATGTTGAGTTTAAAGATTGGTTAATACAAACACTATCAAAATAATAAGATTGAGGATATAAAAATGTATGTAACATGTTTAGACTTAGAAGGTGTATTAGTTCCTGAAATTTGGATTGCAGTAGCAGAAAAAACTGGTATTTCAGATTTACGGCTTACTACAAGAGATATTAGCGATTATGATGTTCTTATGAAAAAAAGACTTGGAATATTAAAAGAAAATGGACTAACCCTAAAAGATATACAAGATGTAATTGCTACACTTGAGCCAATGGCTGGCGCAAAAGCTTTTTTGGATGAATTAAGAATGTGTTGTCAAACAGTCATTCTTTCAGATACATTTTCTCAGTTCGCGCTACCGCTGATGCAAAAACTACAGATGCCAACAATTTTTTGTAATGAGCTTACGGTAAATGAGAAAGACGAAATCATTGGCTATACCATGAGACAACAAAATGGAAAATTCCATGCAGTAGTGGGTTTTCAAAGCATGGGCTTAGATGTTATTGCAGCTGGTGATTCATTTAATGACTTAGAAATGATAAAAAAAAGTGAACACGGATTTTTATTTAAAGCACCAAAACACATAATTGAAGAAAATAATACGATTCCATGCTTTACTGAGTATGATGAATTATTGACACAAATAAAAAATATTATTTCTTAGTCTCCTTCGTATGCAGTAAAGCCGAGTGATAATATTTCACTTTGAACTTCCTGAAATGTGCTACTATCCATACCGACAGAAACTGCATACGCATTTACAAAAAAATATGAGCTACCAGATTTGAAATCAAAGTCACTATCACCTTCTTGAGGTAACTGATAAGCTTCATCGCTTTGGTGCAACTCGGTATCAAAATGAAAAAACTCATCATCATTGCGTAGTGGTATACTTGTTCCAGGTTGTATAAATGAGGTTTGTGATTCTGTGTCAGAAAGGCGCATCGTAATTCTACCACCAAATTGATCAATTAGGCGCGTTGTATTTTCATTACTTTTGATTTTTTTATAGTTTAAGTTGATAAGCTCTTTCCAACCATTATTCGTATCTTCATCATTTGCATCATTGATAATTTTAGCATCATCTTGTAAATCTATTTGATTAGAATATATTCTGTAATAGATATCAGTGCCTGGATTTAAAAATAGACTTGTACTTAGATCTTGCGCAACAAATTGAAATACTTGCTCATTTTCTGAAATAACTATTGAAGAAAGTACTTCCCCGTCTGCTTGATTTGGACGTTGTGCACTTACTGGTGGGTCAATGGCATAAAATATTTTTAATCCGCATGAAAGAGAAAGTAATGAAAAGAGTACGTAAGTGATAAATAAAACTTTAACTTTCATACGCTAGTACTTACTGAGCCTTGTTTTCAGCTCTCAAGGCTATAGCTCTACTCATAGATACACTTGCCCATTCACTTGTGGCATGTTTATCGTTTATACTTACATATCTATCATATGCTTGTTGATAATTTCCTCTTGTATCTTCAATACGAGCTGCATTAAACATTGCTCTGGCTGATAGTGAGAAGTCCTCATATTCAACTGCTTGGTCAAAGTACTGAATGGCAAGGTCTAATTCATTTAGTTCTTCAGAGCAAATAGCAGCATTATACAAACTAAGTGGTGCTGTATAAGCATTTGTATCAGCATCAAAAGCTGTAATATAAGCATCTCTTGCGTCTTGCCAGTTTTCAATTTCAAAGTTGATAGAGGCTACTAACAATGAGCTTCGAACCTTAACAACTGAATTAGACTCATCTGCTAATTTTTTTGCGTCAGAAAGTATCTCAAGTCTTTCTTCTGAAAAAGTGTCACTTGATTCGAGTAAAGATTCATATTTAAACTCTAGTGAGTCTAACTGAGAAAGTCCTTCTTTTACTGCCGCATTTTTTACTACTACAATAATTGTAGCAACGATAGCAAAAAGAATAGCTGCAATTATTACTACTAAAATTGCTTTTCGAGATTTAATAATAACATCGGTGGCCTTTGTTGTAAAGGATCTTTTTTCTGTTGATTCCATATATAAACTCCTGTTTTTTTATTTTTTCTTAATTTCGTACTCATTAATGAGTTTCGAAACATATGTTCGTTGCACATCCAATAATTTTGCACTTTCGGTTTGATTCCAATTGCACTTTTCAAGAATGTATGTAACATATTTTTTCTTGAACCAATTTAAAGCACTTTTTAAAGTCTTATCATCTTCATCAAATTTAAATAAAGATTCTAAATTTGATTCTTGGGGGTATGCGTTTAATCGCAAATCTCTATCATGTATTGTAGGTGGTGTACCCAAAACACAAGCTCTTTCAATTGTATTCTCAAGCTCCCTTACATTCCCAGGCCATTGGTATGTTTTTAGTGCATTTATTGCTTCGCTTGAAAAATGAGTAAAAAGCTTGTTCGTTTCAATACTAAAGCGTTTTCTAAAGTAGTCTGCTAAAAGTTCAATATCGTCTATTCGCGCTCTTAATTGTGGCACTTGAATAGGTAAAACATTTAATCTAAAGAATAAATCTGAACGAAAAGCTCCTTCTTTAACCATGTCTTCAAGGTTTCTGTTTGTAGCCGCAATAATTCTTACATCTACTGAAATTGGCTTGTTTGAGCCTACTTTTTCAAACTGTTTAAACTGAAGCACCCGTAACAATTTAGCCTGTAATTCAATTGGCATTTCTCCAATTTCATCTAAAAAAATGGTGCCCCCATTTGCAATTTCAAACCTACCTTCTCGTGTTGAAATTGCATCCGTATATGCACCCTTAATATGGCCAAATAGCTCACTTTCCAAAAGTTGAGATGAAAGAGCTGCACAGTTAACACATACAAAGGGTTCTTTTGCTCTTTCACTCAGCCTATGAATTCTGAGCGCTACTAGCTCTTTACCTACTCCACTTTCACCTTGAATTAACACTGATGATTTTGTAGCAGCTATTTGATCAATAACTTTAAGTAGGTCTATAACACTTGGACTTTGTCCAATAAAATCATAGTCGCTTTTATCTGACGAGATAGCAGATTTTAAACCAAGTATTTCATTTTTATTATGCTGATAAATTTCAGCATTTTTATATGCAATTCCTGCTTGGACGCATAATAACTCTAAAATTTCTAAATCATCTTGATTAAATTCTTTATCGTCAGCTTTATTTAATATTTCTATTACACCGATACATTTATTATCAACTCGTAGCGGAACAGCAATCATATTATGAGTTTTATAATTTGTCATTCCTTGTATAGCTGAGAAAAAATGTGGGTGTTCAGAAACTGAGTTTAACAAGAGCGGTTTGTTTTCTTTTACAACCGATCCTGCTATACTGTTTTCCATTTGAACGGGTATTGAAAGGACTTCAATACCTTTAGGACCTAATGCTAATTTAAAACGCAGAGTATCATTGTTTTCAATTAGCAATAATGAAGAAGATTCACATTGTACCAAGCGCATAGCTGATTCAAGTATGTAGACAAGCAAAGCATCCAAGTCTTCATAATTAGAGTTTATTCTTCCGTTTATGTCAACGAGAGTGTTAAGCTTTTCTACATCAAATGAACTCGGCATACAATAAAACTTACCTAAAAATTAAGCATTTTTATTTTTAATAATATCGCCTAAAGTAAATGCACCTTCTGATTCATTTTCATGGCCAGTCATGTAATGAGACATTTCAGATTGTTGAGCTTTTGCTTTAACTTCTCTAACGGAGAAAGCAACTTTTTGTCTATCAAGATTAATTTCAACAATATATACCTTAATTTTGTCCCCAACGTTGTACTTTTGTACAGCATCTTCATATGACTCTTCTTTATTATCTGCTAGGTTAGACTTATTAATTAAACCTTCAATTCCATTATCAACTCTTACAAATAAGCCAAAATCAGTTATAGAAACAATTTCACCTTCAATTATTGAGTCTACAGGATGTTCTTTTGCGAACGAATCCCAAGGATTATCAGATAAATGCTTTACGCTTAATCTTAGTTTATGATTTTCAGGGTCATTTTCTACAATAAGCACATCAATTTCTTGACCAACTGTTAATTCAGTTCTTGGGTGCTTAACTTTTTTAGTCCATGAAATATCATCGATGTGTAAAAATCCATCAATACCTTCTTCAAGTTCTAAAAAGGCTCCTGCATTTGTTAGCTTAACAACTTTACAAGTTAGCTTTGTATTAACAGGGTATTTTTCACCTATGGTATCCCATGGGTTTTCTTGTACTTGTTTTAAACCTAGTGATACTCTACCAGCTTGTATGTCATAACCGAGTACCATACACTCAACTTCATCACCTTGCTTTACAACATCACTTGGTTTATTGATTTTTCTCACCCAAGAGAACTCACTAATATGTACAAGACCTTCAATACCTTCTTCAAGTTCGATAAATGCACCAAAGTCTGCAAGTTTTGTAACTTTACCAGTTACTTTATCGCCAACATGGTATTTACCTTCAAAGTTTAACCAAGGATCGTCAGAGAAATGTTTTAAAGATAAATTAATTCTTTTTTCTTCAACATCCATTCTAATTACTTTTAAGGTAATTTCTTGTCCTTTTTTTACAAAATCTTTTGGACGAGTAACATGACCCCAACTCATATCATTAATATGTAAAAGACCATCAAATCCGCCGAGATCAATGAATGCACCAAAACTAGTAAAGCTTTTTACAGTTCCATTAACGGTGTCTCCAATAGAAATATTTTCGAAAAAATTACTTCTGTTAGAATTAATTGACTCTTCTAGATAGTTTCTTCTACTTACAATAATATTAGCTTTTCTTTCTGTATAAAGTCTGTCAATATAAAACATACTCTTTACGCCAACCAATTTTTCTGGTTGTAAAACGCGATGAATATCAGCTTGACTTAGAGGTAAGAATGCTCGTATTCCAGCACCAAGGACAACTTCAAATCCGCTTTTTACAGCTTTATCTATTTTACCTTCAACAGGTGTTTTATCGGCAAACGCTTGTTTTAGATTTTTCCAAATTTGGATACTTTCTGCTTTTTGTTTTGATACAATTAATTCTCCGTTTCTTGCTTCTTTTGTTACAAGAACAACACTAACTGTGTCACCAACTTTTGGTAATTCCGTAAACTCCGCTCTTGGAATTTTCCCTTCTGATTTGTAGCCAACATCAACAAAAACATCATCAGAAGTTACTTGAATAACGAGCCCTTCAACGAGCTGTCCTTCTTCAAGTGTATCAAGACTTTTTAGATATTTCTCTTGTAATTGTGTTTGAATGCTCGTTTCGGAGATTTGAGTATCATTCATTTCCACTTCCATTTCTTCCATAGTAAACCCTTAACTGTTAATTTTATTTTCTATTATCTCACAAACTTCTTCGATGGTCAAGTATGTAGTGTCAATATATTGCGCATCTTTTGCAATTTTTAGTGAACCTTCTTGTTTGTTTTTGTCAATTCTGTCTCTTTCTATGATTGATTGTTTTATTTCTTCTAGTGTTTTTCCATCTGGTCGTTGAGTGTAGCGTCGTTTTGCTTGTTCATCGACTGATGCGTCTAAATAGAATTTATACTCTGCATTAGGAAAAACAACCGTAGTCATGTCTCTTCCTTCGCAAACCAAGTCTATTCTTTTAGTTATTTCTCGTAGTTTTTCATTTACAATGTGGCGAAGAGGTACAATACACGATACTTTTGATGCGTTTAAGTCTATGTTGTTAGAATGAAGTAAATGCTCTACATCTACTCCATTTAAAATAAGATGTTCATTTACATAATCAAGTGATGTTTTCTTTATTAATGATACTATTTCTTCTTCGCTATTGATTGCGATATTATTTCTTAATACTTCTAAGGTACATGCTCTGTAGAAGCTACCAGAGTTTAAAAAAGCAATTTTAAATTTTTCAGCTATTATTTTAGCGATGGTACTTTTACCTGTTCCACTCGGACCGTCTATTGCTATTACCATAATCAAACCTCATGATAATACTATATTGTTTTAAACAATTTTTCAATATCCTTTACTGATAATTCTAAAAATTTGCCTTCTTCAATGCCATCAATCGTTAGATGCCCGATTCTTGTTCTAGATAAAGATTTAATGCTAATACTAAAGAATTCAAATACTTTTCTAATTTCTCGATTTTTGCCTTCAATTAGAATTACTTGTAATTTTTTGTTGTTTACGAGTTTAGCACTTCTACATTTATAAAATACACCCTCTACCCTAATACCCTTTTGAAATTTTTCAACTAAATCACTTGGTATTGGATATGTAGATTCAACTATATATTCTTTTTCAATTTGTGACGAGGGATGAGATAGTTTTTGCGAAAACTCACCATCATTTGTAAATAACAATAAGCCCTTAGAAAACATGTCTAGTCTCCCAACATTATAAAGCCTTTCCTTAAAAAAAGGCTTTAATAGGTCTGCAGCTGTTTCCCTATCTTTTTCATCTTTAAGACTGCTTACATATCCTGCAGGTTTGTTTAACAAGACGTATCGTTTTGTTTCTTCAAACTGAATTTGAGTGTTGTCAAAAAGTACTATGTCCTTTTCTTTAACCTTAGTACCAAGTGTTGTTATGAGTTCACCATTAACTTTTATACGCCCGTCTAAAATAAGTTTTTCAGCAGCTCTTCTGCTGGCGATTCCACAACGAGCTATATATAACTGTAATCTAATTTCATTATCGTGCAAGCTCAAATCTCTCACTTTCTGCTTCATCAAGTTTTGGTAGATCTGCAATACTATTAATTCTAAATATTTTTAAGAATTCCTTAGTTGTACCATATTGAACAGGCTTGCCTGGTATATCTTTTTTGCCTACTTCCTTAATCATGTTTTTTTCAAAAAGCAGTCTAATCATATTATCAGCCGACACACCCCTAATTGCTTCTATTTCTCCACGTGTAATTGGCTGAGAATAGGCAATTATTGAAAGAGTTTCTAATGCTGCGCGTGAAAGTTTTCCTTCATTTTTTTTACCGTAGCGATCTTTTAGGGAGCCCCATAGGTCTTTTTTTACGCATAAAAACCATCCACCACCGATCTGTTGTAATTCAAGTGCGCTGTCTTCCCCTGCATATTTATTTGTAAGTTCTTCAATACACATTAGTACTACTTCTTTTGATAAATTAGAGATTCGTACTAATGATTCAATACTTAGTGAGTCTCCTTCTAAAAATAGAATTGCTTCTATCAGAGTAGCTTCTTTTTTTACGTCCACAATTTTCTCCACTTATGCTGCCTTAGCAGGACAAATTTTTATATCACCAAACATTCTGTTTTGATATATGCAAGCTGAATGCATTTTAACTGCTTCTAGTATGGCCATAAAAGCGCATACAATATCCATTATGCTTTCTTTTCTAATAATTAGATCTGTAAAGAAGCATTCGCCTTTATTATCAAAAAACTCATACATAAGAGTAATTTTTTCACTTACAGAAATTTCCTCATACATACTCATAATCTTATCACCAGAGTGAGCCCCAACTAATTGCGTAAAAGTTTTCATTAAGGTCCATGTATCAATTTTATGCCAAAGTTCTTCTTCGTCAAAAGGTAATACATTTTGTATTTTCTTTCTTTCTACATTCCACTCTGCTTCTTCCTCTTTTTCTTCTATGAGTTCAGATAGTTTTTTAAATTTTTGGTATTCAATGAGTTTATCTACTAATTCTTTTCTAGGATCTTCAACCTCATCATCATCAAATTTAGATTCAACTGGTAAGAGTAAATGTGATTTTATATATAATAACTCTGCAGCTAATGAATAAAACTCAGTTAAATTTTCTAAGTCAGTGGAAACAGCATAGTCTAGATACTCTAAGTATTGTTCTGTGATGTCCCCAATTGGAATGTCATAAATGTTAACTTCATTTTTTTTAATTAATGATAATAATAAATCTAAAGGACCTTCAAACTGTGTAACATTATATGTTGTCTTTTCAGTTTGTATTATACTTTCTAATTCCATTGGTAACTCCGATTTAAAGGGTGCAAAATTTTATTACTTCATTAGTATCTACATTTTGAAGAAACGTTGAATAATAATCCCTTATTTTTATATCGGCAATTTTGTGTAAAATCTCAAGCATTGGTACAAGAACAAAGGCTCTTTCATTCATTTTTGGGTGAGGAATGATTAAATTCTCACTATGCATCTTTAAGTCTGAAAATAATAATATATCAATATCGAGAGTTCTAGGTCCATTCCTTTGTTCTTCTCTCCTATTTCTCCCAAACATATGTTCTATATTTTGAGTAAGTTTTAGCAAAGATTGAGCCTCATCGGAAAATGCACCAGATACAACCATGTTGTAAAAATATTCTTGATTATCAAAGTACATTGGTTTAGTTTTATACACGGATGATATACTAATATTTTGCAGTGATAAAGAAAGTTCTTTAACTGCAAAACGTAATATATCAACCGGTAGTATTTCTTCGTTCTGTTTTTTCAAGACTTTATTTGAGCCCAGTGATAAAAACACTAGACTCATTTAGAACAAGTCCCCTGCCTCACTTTGGCTAGAGCTCTGTGAATCTTGTAATGCTGATGAAGGACTTGCCACTTCACTTGCTACAGGTGCTGCCTTACTTGGCTTTTCTCCTTCTTTTAAAACTTGACCAGGAAAAAGTTTTTCACGAATTTTCTTTTCTACATCTCGTGTAAAGTCAGGATTTTGTTCTAAAAAGTTAATAGCATTCTCTCGGCCTTGCCCAACTTTTTCTGTTTCTGTAGTATACCAAGCACCTTTTTTATCAACAAAGCCGTGTCGTACAGCTGAATCTAAAAGACTTGCAATTGCAGAAACACCTTTACCAAACATTATATCAAGTTCTACTTTTCTAAAAGGAGGTGCAACCTTATTCTTTACAATTTTAACCCTTACTCTGTTACCAACGGCATCCTCTTCGCCTTTTGCGTCGATAGATTCAACTCTTCTAACTTCTAGCCTTAAAGAAGCGTAGAATTTTAGAGCATTACCACCTGTTGTCGTTTCAGGGTTTCCAAACATAACACCAATTTTCATTCTAATTTGGTTAATAAAAATAATAATTGTTTTTGACTTCCCGATTATTGCTGTTAGTTTTCGTAAAGCTTGGCTCATAAGTCGAGCTTGAAGTCCCATATGAGATGCACCCATATCGCCTTCAATTTCAGCCTGTGGTGTTAACGCTGCTACAGAGTCTACAACAATGATATCTACTGCACCAGAGCGTACTAAACTTTCAGCAATTTCTAGTGCTTGTTCACCTGTATCTGGTTGTGAAACCCATAAGTCATCAATATTAACACCAAGGTTTTTTGCATAATTTGGATCTAGTGCATGTTCAGCATCAACAAAAGCAGCAATGCCTCCAAGTTTTTGTGCTTCGGCTATAGCATGAAGAGCTAGAGTAGTTTTACCTGAAGATTCTGGTCCATATACTTCAATAACTCTTCCTCTTGGATAACCACCAATACCTAATGCTTCATCGAGCATAATAGAACCAGAAGGGATAACATCAACGCTTGCTGCGTTTGTAACACTACCCAACTTCATTAAAGAACCTTGTCCAAACTGTTTTTCAATTTGTAATCGCGCAGCCTCTAAGGCTTGCATTTTTTCGCTCATATCTTGAGGAGCGGTAAATTCATTTGTTGCTTTAGCCACAATTGCCTCCGTATATATTATACGCATTTTTAATTTTTTTAACAGACAAAATTGTTAAAAAAATGCTTTTTTTTAATTATTTTCAACAATAGGTTGGTAAATTGACTTGCCATGTAGTATTAGACGACCATCTTCTATTCCAATTTGAGCTAAAACTTGCACTGGTAAGCCAGAGTCAATTTGGACAGGCTGCTGTAATACCAGAGGAACAAAACCCTCTACTCTTTGCAGAGTGTCATATCCTACTAAAAAATCACATCGATATTCAATGGCGGTTTCTTGCACATTAGTAACCCTTCCAGACCATATAATCCAACAATCAAGGTATAATAATACATCTTGACTAATATCCTCATAGGATATTTCTGTTATATTTGAATCAAAGGTTGGTTCTTCAAGATATTCTGCTAAGAGTCTTGCTTTTTGACGTATGGCTGTTGATGCATTCCCGTTTAGTATTCGGTTTATCTCAATTTGCGCCCCATTATCATTATAGCTTTGGAAATATTTTTGTGCATTTGTGTATGCATCTTCTATTTCATCTTGAGTTAAAATATACCTAAACACTGAGGATGCCGTATCTTGCACTAATGCATTTTGTTTTTCTTCGACAGTTAGTACAAGAGCTGATAAATCTGCTCGGTTTTCAGTGATAACATTTCGCTCTCTTGTTAAAAGGAATACAACTACACATATTATTGTTAGTGGCATTAAAACAATCGCAATGCGTTTAGGTGTTATAAGTCTGTTTCGTATTTTAGGGTAAAATTTTTTTATTTCGCCTGATAAGACTAAGTGAGCTACATGCTCAGTTGTATTGTTCTCTTTGATAAATTCTAGTGCTTTGTACGCTAGTTTATTTTCTGGATCATATTCTTGTGCTTGCAAGTAATATTCTATTGCCTTATTAAGCTCACCTCTTCTAAAGTATAAAACTGCTTGCGCTGTAATTAAGTTTACATCAGATATTTTAATGTTTCGAGCTTTTTTGTAATACAGTTCAGCTCCACCAATATCTCCAACATATAGTAGCGCTGTTCCCAGTAAATAATAGTATTCAAAAGAATCTTTATATTCAAATATAAGCGGTTCTAGCAGGGCAATAACTGCTGGAAAGCGTCTAGCGCTAAGCAGTCTTTTCGCTTTCTCTAGATTAGTCATTGCCATAGAATTTTACCGCCTTGAGTTGTTAAGAATGTCATCTATCTCAGCACTGAGTCTTATAATTTCGTCTTCATTGAGATAATTATTGTCATTTCGTAGTTTTTCAATTGTTTCTAGTATTTCATTTATTCTTTTAATATCTACGGCGCTCATAGAGTCCATAGAACTCAAATCAACTTCAACTGGTTCAATTATTTCTATAACTGGAATGTATGGTGGCCAACTGGTTGGTAGCGATACCGTTTTATCTCCAGTAAAAATATAGAATTCAATATCATTATTTGGTGTGCTATCTAGTTTAAAATCTTTCCATGTAACAGCAAAGCCTGAGTTGTTGTAAGAATTTAATGAATGAAATTCTCTTCCGTCATATACAATAAAACCCCAACGTGCTTGTGAAAGCAATGTTTTATTTGCAATTACAATGTTGTCGATTAAGTCGGCCTGTGTTTCATGTAGAAAGAATCTTACGGTAGTACTATTATTTGAAGATTGAATCCATTTGTCTTCACTTTTATCATTAAACTCATATTCACCTGTTATTGTGTCATTTTCAGATGTAACTAAGTGTACTAAGCTATGTTCTCCTAACCAAGTATCAAAAGTGGCTTTTAAGGCGACATCTTTTGGTGAGTTTGATAAGTTAACCATTGAAGTTGAAACTTTAATTGAATTAGCTTCTTGACCTTCTTGAGCTGGAAAAATATCAAAGTAAATTGTAAGTTGAATTTTGTTTTTTAATGTTGCAACAACTGTTGCTCTGTTATTTTGAAAACTTGATGTAATTTTAAATCCGCCAGCTGTTGAAACTGGATAAATTGCTGAGTCATATCGAATGTAAAATGTCGGTATTTGGGTGAATGTTTTAGTGTCCAATAATGACGTAAAACTTCCTTCTGCATTTTTTGTGGATATACCAACTACCCCGTTATAATCTTCAAACATAAATCTTACATCACCTACAGTTATGTTGATGTTTGCAAATACTTGGGTTGTTATTAATAGACTGATAAGTAAACAAATAATTTTTTTCATATGAATCTCCTATTGTTCATCAACAATTGTTTGAAGCTGATTTGCCTTTCGTAGCAATTCATCAATGAGGTAGTTCGAATCATCAATATCACTATATACTGGCGGTGTTGGAACAGGTGTAGCATTTAATTCTTGATATTCGCTCAATTGTCTTTTTAATACTTCATTTTGGGTAATTAAGTCTTGTTGTTGAACTTCCAACCTACTATTAATTTCTTCGAGTTCTTCTAGTCTTTTTCTTAATAGAATAGATTCTTCTCCTTCAAGTAGTTTAAGTTGGCGCTCATAGTCTTCCTTAGCCGCTACAGCTTCTTCTCCGGTAACTCGTAATAAATATAATAATTTTTCTTCTCTTTCTCGTTGTTCAAGTAATTCTAATCTAAAAATACTATCATCATACTTTTTACTATCAGGATATTCGTTTATAACTCTGTTATACATAGCTTGTGCTCTATCGTATTCAAAAACGTTATACAAGGCTTCTCCAGTGTAAAAAATTGATAATGACACAAAGTCATGGTCAGGATATGTTTGTATAAATTGAGTAAACCCAGAGATAGCATTTTCATACATATCTAATTCATAACTCGCATAAAGCGTTTGATATGTCATTTCAGGTATATATACAGAGTTTGAAAATTGGCGTAAAAAAGTTGTACCATCACGTAGAGCTGCTGCGTAGTCACCTAAATTAATCTCTGACATGATTACAAAAAACCACACGGAGTCAGAAGTTAGCTCTTGAAAATCACTCGTTCTCTTTAAGAAAAAAAGAGCATCATCCCAATCACCTACTCTATAAGCTTCGAGTCCTTGAATTAAATCTTGACCAAACTCTTGTCTTTGTGTGCTTGTGCTCGTTTGTGTAAAACCTAGTTGAACAATCAGTATAAATATTGCACAAAACAAAGTTTTTTTAATCATAGTATTACTTCCTTATGTTTAAAACTTCAATTTACCGCTAAAAAAAGCAGATCCTGATACTATAATATCGACTCCTGTTTCTTTAACTTGAGTGATGGTGTGATCGTTAACACCTCCATCTATAGAAACTAGGTAATTATACTGATTTTTTTCGCGTAATTCAACAAGTTTCTTTATTTTATGCAAACAGTTTTCAATAAGTTCTTGACCACCAAAACCTGGGTTAACTGACATTATGAGTACTAAATCTACAAACGGAAGAATTTCTTCTAATACTGAAATAGGTGTTGAAGGTACTATACTAATACCTGCCTTTTTTCCCATTGAATGTATTCTTTGAATAATTCTATGATGATGTACTGCAGCTTCCCAGTGGAATGTTATCCAGTCTGCACCACAGTCTACAAAAGTATCAATATGGTTTTCAGGATTGTTAATCATTAAGTGAACATCAAATGTAAGATCAGAAAGGGAGCGTATTGCACTAATAACTGGAGGTCCAAAAGTTATGTTTGGAACAAAGGATCCGTCCATTACGTCAATATGAATCCATTTTGCAGTTGAATTGTGGATTTGATCAATTGACGATGATAGATTTTGAAAATCCGCTGAAAGTATTGAAGGAGCTAAAATATAATTTTCCATATTTATATAGTAACAAACTAATTACATATTGTAAATGGGTATAGAGATTTTTTAGTTAAAAATGGTAATGAGACAGCCATTGTACGTAATGGTAATTGCATACAAGCTATTTTTGTTGTACATCTTCTTCTCTTAAGCCAAAACCTTCTACCCAATGAGATTCTTCATGTCCTTCTGGTTCTATGTGGACCATTATATCATATATGTCAGGGATTCTTTTTTTTATCTCTTCGCTAACTTTTTCAGATATGTCATGGGCTTCTTTTACACTTAAGTTTGCATCAACTTCAATATCTAGATCTACATCCCAAAATGTTGCAATCTTTCTCATTCGAACCCTATGTGGATTACTTGCCCCTTTTACTGCACGAACTGCATCAAAAAGCTGTTGATATATTAGCTTGTTATGATTACCATCCATTAGCTCAATGTTCATTTCCCAAAAGATCTTTAGTGCATTTATTATAATCCAGATACTAACTATTAGGGCAACAATAGGGTCAATAATCGGAGCATTGAATACGTAAGAAAGCATTAATCCAAAAAATACTGAACTCGATATAACAATGTCGTTTATCATATTTTGTGCATTAGCTTTTACTATAGAACTATTAGCTTTATTACCTAATACAATTTGTGAAAAGGCTAATAGTAATTTTACTATTATTGAAATTCCTGTGATAATGAGTGCTGGAATACCAGCACGTGATGGACTCGTTTGATTTATGAGGTGTTCAATTGCAGACCTAGCTATTTCAAATGAAACAAAGAGTATTATAAACGAGAGCACCAAGGTACCCATTGTTTCAGCCCTACCATGTCCCCAAGGGTGGTTTTTATCAGATGGTCTTGTAACAATTTTACCGATGATTAATACCATACACGCAATGAGCACATCTGTAGAGGTGTCTATTCCATCACTAATAACGGAAAGACTACCACTTATAAAGCCTACGCTTAGTTTAGCAATTGATAATGCTAGATTTCCAAATAAAGCAATTAGACTTGCTTTTCTTATGAGTGTATGTCGATAATCGAGTGCTGTAGAACCCTTATTTCCAGACATTAAAACAATCCCCTAATAAGTGGATCAAGTGTATAAAATACTGGGATTAAAAAAACAGAAGGCAAGTAATTTGCTGTTTTTATCTTTTTTAATTCTAGGAGGTTTATTCCTATCATAATAATTAAACAGCCACCTATAGCGGTAATCTCTGAAAGCAATATTTCACTTATATAAGGCGAAATTAGAGTTGAGGCAAATGTTAAGATTCCTTGATATACGAAAATAGATACGGCGGAAAATGCGGTTCCAATACCCATGGCAGCGGTAAAAACAATTGCCATAAAACCATCTAATAATGATTTTGTAAATATAATTGTATAGTCATGTTCCACGCCAGCTTTTATAGAACCTACAATGCTCATAGCGCCTACGCAAAACAACACTGATGCATTTAGAAAAGCGTGTGCAAAAGTTGACGTTTGTTCGTTAAGCGTTGAAGGTGTTTTTTTTAATACCTTTGTAAAAGATTTTTCTAGAAAAGCACCAAGTGCTAGTATTTTTCCATCTATGTCCCATAGTGTTCCTAAAAGTCCACCTGTAATAGCAGAAAGGGTTACGTATATAATATTTTGGTATTCTAATGCCATCTCAATACCAAGAACAATACATACAATACCTGCTGCAACGGTAACTGCTGAGTTAAAAGTTTTAGTTATTTTTTTAGCAAATAAAAGGCCTATCAGAGAACCTAAAAGAACTGTTGCACAGTTTACAAATACTGCTAACATACATCTCCAAAAAAATAGTAATTTACTTTTTTTTATAAAAGTAGTATCATTATAATGTAAACTAAAGTTAGTTGCAAGCGTTACACTGATGTAGTTAAAACGTAATGATTTTTATAGTGCTTTTTTGTATGCGTTTTTTTATATATCAATTTTTTATGAGGATTATAAATGAAACAAATTAGTAAGTATTTTATTATAGTAAGCCTTCTTTTCGCCATTTCTTTTCCAGCGTTTTCACAAAGAACATCTGTTAAGGGGGTGTATCATTACACTCTAGATAATGGGTTAGAACTTTATATTGCCGAAAATCCAAGTGTTCCTCTTACTTATATTGAACTCGCTGTAAAAGGCGGGGGAATATCACAAACAAAGGAAACAGTGGGGCTTTTTCATTTATATGAGCACATGATATTTAAAGGAAACTCTAAGTATCAAACAGCAGCTGCAGTTCAAAGGGCTATTAATGATTTGGGTGTTCCTTCGTGGAATGGATCTACAGGAAACGAATATGTTAATTATTATTTTACCGTTCCATCTGAGTTAACCTATGAGGGATTAGAGTTTTGGTCCTATGCTGTTAGAGAGCCTTTGTTGGATAATAACGAATTTGAAAATGAAAAAAAAGTTGTTATAGCCGAACTTGAGGGTGGTTATTCAAATCCTTCTAGAATGTATTATAATGCACTGTATAACTTTGGATTTCCAGATAGTCCATGGCAATTTGATCCAGGTGGAGATGTTGAAAACATAAAAGATGCAACTCTACAGGAACTCATAGACATGAAAAACACCTATTACGTTCCAAATAACACAGCATTGTTTGTAGGTGGGGATGTAAAACATCGAGAAGTATACAAAATGGTTAAAGAGATTTATGGTGACTGGCAAAAAGCAGAGGACCCTTGGGTAGATAAAGATTATCTAGTAAAAAAAGCATTTTTTGATGATACTATTTATTTGGTTCAAGCAAACCCACAGCTTTCTAGTTCAATTGCCCAAGTTAATCTTTTTTATAGAGGACCAGATAGTGAAAGAGATATTAATGCAACGTACGTTGCTGATGTATTTTTGACCTTATCTGCAAATCCTGCGGCAAGCTTTAGTGATACGCTGGTTAATGTAAAAGAATTACAAATTCCTAATTCTAACTATATTGGTTCAGGGTATTCTACGGTTAGAAATGGTGGAATAATGAGTTTTTCATCAGTTCTCCTTAATCCGCAAGAGGATATAACCCAAAGAGCGCTTCTCTTTAAAGAAGTAATTGAAGATGTTATTACACCAAGTATTGTCGAAAACGAAAACTATTTTAGTCAAGATGAATATGAAAATGCAAAAAACCGATTAAGGGATTCACAAATTTATGAAACACAAACAGCTCAGGGACTTTTAGGAGTGTTAAGATTTTTTTGGAGCTCAACAACTTCCGATTATTATTTTGATTATTTAGATAATCTTGATAGTGTTACACCAGAAGATATATCATTGTTTTTTGAAAAATATGTAATACATAAAGGATCAATTTTAACCATAAGTGTTAATCCTCAAGTATATGAATCTCAAAGAGAGGTTTTTGAAGATGCTGGATTTATATTAATAGACAGTAATAATGCCTTTTGGTGGAATAATAAATAAAAAAGGATGCGATAATGAAAATGAAATATAGTGTTGATAACCTTTCTAAAACAAAAGTATTCTTTTTAATAGTAATTGTCACTAGCCTTTTTTGTGTTTCTTGCTTATCAAGTTTTTTTTCTGATGATGAAGCAGATTTTGAATACTATGAATTAGACAATGAAATACCAGTTATTCTCTTTAAGAATGAATCCAGTAAGGTAGTGTCTTTGAGTATTAGTGTAGAAGGTGGAAGTTCATTATTAGGCGTTGAGCAAGCCGGATTAGAAAAGGCCTTGTTTGAAATGATGGCCTCTGGAAGTAAAGATTACATATATCAGCAAATCAATGAAACAATGTATAGAACCCAAGCAAGTATATATGCAAGTTCAAATCAAATGGGAAGTGTGCTTGGTTTACAATCTATTGATTATCATTTTGATGAATTACTCCCCATGCTTATTGATGGATTTTTAAACCCAGTTTTTGAAATCACAGAATACACAACACTTATGACTTCCTTTATGCAAAACATACAATTTACTGCTCAAGACCCGAATTCTTTGCTCAGTGAAACAATTAGAAATATGAGATATGAAAATCATCCCTTTGAAACACAAACAAATGCTACGAGTGATTCAATAAATAATATAACAATCGACGCTATGAAACTATATCTTTCTCAGATGCATAATGCATCTAGAATAAAAATTGTAGCTGTTGGAAATTTTGATGGTATCGAATTAGTGCAAAAATTAAACCCTCTTTTAGGCAAAATAGAAAGATTTGATTTTCAAACAAAACACATACAACCAGCGAGTATTGGAGGGAGTCCTGTTGTGCTCGGAGTTGAAGGTGCAAAAGGAACAGGTTATGTTGCATACACGGTACCGGCTCCCAGGCCTGGTACAAAGGATGAAATTGCAATGCGCTTAGCATCAGATATTTATTCAGAAATACTTTTTAATTTAGTGCGTGAACATTACGGGGCTACATACTCAATTGGTGTATCATATGTAAACTCAAAAGCACCATATGCTGTAGTAAGAGCCTATATGGTTTCAGACCTTGAGAATATTTCAGCGTATATTTTAGAAGCAGAAAACCTTATGAAAAAGAATCAAATAATATCTGGAAAGGAATCTGAAACAACTGAATTTGCATATAGCACGATAGAAGAAAGACTTGAAGGATATAAAAATACGCTTATAAATACGCAGTTTCTCTCATCTCAAACAAATGTCGGCATATCATCTAAAATACTAAGTTCACTATTTTTATATGACAACGCAGAAGAACACTTACATTTCATTAACCGTGTGCAAGAGACAAGTGCGCAAGACATAAAAGATGCATTTAATACCTATTTTCTAAGTAATAAGCAATGGTTTGCTGTAACTGGACTCGGAGAAGAAGGACGTTTTATAACTCCATAATTGGGCGTTCCCCCGAAGATTGTTTTAAACATGCTTCATCTTCGGGGTCGGTCTACGACTACAATCATGCGATTTTCGTCTGCGCCCTAACGCGTTTTTACACTCACTATCAATTCGTGTACCACAAAAATATTTCAAACCAATAGTATAAATAATTACTTGATATCAAAAAACAGAACTTACCTTTGTTGACTTTTTTATAAATAACAACTAAAATTATTGTATGAATGAAACAAAAAATACTGCTATATTTAAAGGACGCTCTTTATTACATTGGCTCGATTGGACTGCAGAAGAAATAAAAACGCTTCTTGACTTATCGATTAAAGTTAAAAGACAGGCACAAGAGGGAAAAATAAAAAAACGCTTTAAGGGTAAGACAATAGCGCTTCTTTTTGAAAAACGTTCTACAAGAACCAGATGTGCCTTTGAGACTGCCTTTGGAGAAGAAGGTGGTCATCCAGTTTTTCTTTCAAATCAAGATATACAACTCGGCGCAAAAGAATCTATTGAGCATACCGCAAAAGTATTAGGAAGAATGTTCTCTGCTATTCAATTTAGGGGTTTTTCACAAAATCATGTTGAATTACTCGCAAAACATTCTGGTGTACCAGTTTATAATGGTTTAACTGACGAATATCACCCTACTCAAGCTCTAGCAGATGTAATGACATTACAAGAGAATTTTGGCTTTTTAAAAGGACTTAATCTCGTGTATTGTGGAGATGGGAGAAATAATGTTGCAACTTCTTTAATGATTATTTGTGCAAAACTTGCAATACATTTTACGATAATTAGTCCAAAAGAACTTTTTCCTAGCGATGAAATGGTCATAATTTGCCAAGCATTGGCTAAAAAATCAGGATCAACGTTACAAATTAGTGATGATATTTCACTTGTTAAAAATGCTGATTGCCTGTATACTGATGTATGGGTTTCTATGGGTGAAGAAGATCTAAAAGAAAGCCGCATTAAAATGCTGACGCCTTACCAGGTTAATACTAGTCTTATGAGTAAAACCGAAAAGGATACAACTATCTTTTTGCATTGTTTACCAGCTGTTGTTGGAGAAGAAGTTACTGAAGACGTTATAGATAGCGACAAAAGCAAGGTATGGGATCAAGCGGAAAATAGAAAGCATACAATAAAAGCAATAATGTTGGCGACAATATAATTAGCAGTTCAGTATTAGCAAATTTTAGCCGATATAGAAATATATTAATAACAGTGTTTTCCAGGAGGATTGCATGAAAAAACTGATAATTTCAGTAGCTCTATTAGCATTGCTTGCAGTTGGAGCATTTTCTCAAGTGGGACCAGATGATAAATCGGTAACATATCGTAATATACAGATATACAAAGTGTATGAGCATCCAGATGCTTATATAGTAATGTACTACGAAGATGGACTTGAATTGGGTCAGGTAACTATTCCTACTGAATGGTTTGCATCAGGAAACGTAAAAGGTGATTTAAGAACCTTTACTTACTCAGATTTTTCACCATATATGATGCTCCAGTATGTAGATGGTACATTTACAAAAGTAATTTTAAATATGCCTAATGATAGAAATAATATGAGTTGGGGTGTAATCTCAGGAACAGCTGATACAGAAGTTGGAAGCCAAACAGACACTCTAATTTTGGAATAAAATCTTGTTTAACATACAAACCATCCAAAGTGCATTACAGACTATTCCTGAAATGCACGGATGGATATTCACAAATTTTTCACATCGAGACACTTTAACTGATTCACTATTATCACTCGACACTGACAGTATTTCTACTCGTAGGTGGGTGTATGTTGTTCCTACAGAAGGCGAAGCGTATAAAATTGTTCATTCAATTGAAAGTGGAATGCTTGATAGCTTACCAGGAAATAAACTAGTTTATTCAGGAAGAAGTGAATTACTCAATATATTAAATAATTTTTCTAATAAAACATATGCCGTTTTATCTGATGAAAACATATCAGTAATTTCAACGGTTGATTCAGGCTTTGTCAAAACCTTACATGATTGTAATATCAAAACCCTTAGTGCCGCTTCTTTAATACAAATTACAAAAGGATTGTTGTCAGCTCAAGGTATTGAAAGTCACGAAAGAGCTGCTACATGTCTGTATATGATAATTGAACATACTTGGAATTTCATATGTTCAAAATATACATCAAACGTACCTATTAGTGAGTATGACGTTTTAGAATTTATTCTAAACAAATTTAAAGAGTTCTCTTTAGTGTATGATCATGAGCCTATAGTGGCCTTCGGTAAAAATGCAGGAGATCCGCATTATAGTGTTTCAAAAACTGGCTCTGCTATTGCACAAAAAGGAGATATAATTCAACTAGATATATTCGCTAAAGAAGCAGATTTAGGTGATGAGCAAAAAGCGATATTTGCGGATATTTCATGGGTAGGTGTCTTTGATACTGAAGTCAAAGATGTATACAAGGAAGCATTTTCGCGTTTATGTGAGTCGCGAGATATAGTGTACACTACCCTTTTAGAATATGCTAATACGTCAAAATTACATTCAGTATCTGGCTGTGATTTAGATGAACAAGTGAGAAAAATACTCATACATTATGGGTACACAGATGTGATTAAACACAGGACTGGACACGGTATTGATACAGCTTGCCATGGGTCTGGAGTAAATTTAGATTCTGTTGAGTTTCCGGATAAAAGGAAGTTGTTAAATGGTTCGTGCTTTTCTGTTGAACCAGGCATATATTTTGGTGAATTTGGTATGAGAACAGAAATTGATATCTATATTGAAAACGGCTTTCCAGTAATATCCGGTAAACGTGATAATAAAACTACTACATTACAAGTTCCGCAAATGGAACTATTAATAATATCATAAATCTTTATAAGGAAACTCAATGATTATTTCTGAAAATCAATTTATTGCATTTGAACAATTTGTTGCACAGCATGATAGTTTTGTTGTTGCTGGTCACAAAGAACCTGATGGTGATTGTATAGCAAGCACATTGGTACTTCAAAGTATACTGCAAAAAATGTCAAAGCCCTGTACAACTTTGTCTGCAGGACCATTTAAAAGAAGTGAAGTAAAAATTTATGAAAAGGATTTTAAAAAAGAGTTTAAACCCTTGAGCACAAATGCGAAACAGATAGGCTTATTTATACTAGATTGCTCCGAGTACTCACGTCTTGGCGAAGATATTGAAAAACAAGTAAAACATTACGATACATTTATTATTGATCATCATAAAACTTCAACTTCTGATGATAAACATAGTATAATTATACCATCATGTCCTGCTACGGCTTGTTTAATCCAGCAAATATATGAAAGACAATTTGAAACAATTGATGAAAAAGATGCTAAATTGCTTTTTTTTGGTTTATCAACTGATACAGGCTTTTTTAAGTTTCTTAATGAATCCAGTGCGTACATTTTTACACTTGCAAGTAATTTGGTAAAATTTGGTGCAAATCCTAGGCAAACATATAGTGATATAGAAAGTGGAAAGCCATTTTCAACAAGAAAACTCTTATCGATAGCTTTAGATAGGGCTAAGCAATATTTTGATGGTAAGTTGATTATAACATATGAAACACTAGACGAAACACATAAGTATGGCAAAGAAGGCAGAGATAACGATATCCTATATCAAACATTACTTTCAACAGATAAAGTAGAGGCAATTGTCTTTTTGCGACAAGAGACTGAAACGCAATGCACAGCAGGCTTTAGATCTAAAGCTGATGTAGATGTAAGTGCCATTGCGGCTAAGTTTGGTGGTGGTGGTCATAAAAATGCTTCTGGGTTAAGCACAAAAGAAAAGATAGACACTTTTATTCCAAAAATTTTAGATGAATTTTCAAAAATTTTTTAATTTTATTTCATAAATCTAGTTATCTTGCAAGAAAAAATTACTTTTAAAAAATTTTTCTTGCAAGATTTTTTTTGTATGTATTTATAATACATAGAAATACTCTTTTATATATTTTCACCATATGTTGGCACTAAACTTGCATATATTCTTACACACTGTAAGGAGGTGCATATGTGTGAGAATGTTGATGATATTTATGGTTTACTAAAATGTAATACTATTAGTTTAGATAATGCTAGTAAAAAATTATTTGAACGAATTTACTTAAAGCCTACATCATTTGGTATCTTTTACATGACGGAAGATGACAGAAGCGATTATATGTTGTTTTTATTTGACAAATTACCTAGAATAATTGAAAACTATTCAGAAAAAATGTCAACATTTACTACATACATAATTACCTGCGTTAAAAACTTAAAGAAGACATGGTATAGAAGGTATTATAGGAAATGTGCACAAAATGTTTCCATTACTCAATATTGCAAGCATGATTATACTTTATTCGTTGGCGAACAAGATGAAGAGTATACAACAGAAGTAAATGATTATGACATTTGTAATAACAAGGATAAATTTAAGTTATTGGTACTAGGATTAAAGTCGTGCTACTTTCTCACAGACTTACATATATCAATGCTTTCAAAAAAAACGGGAATATGTATAGATACAATTTGTGAGTATAAGCACTATTTAGACGCAACAATTGAAAAAAAGGTAACCCGATATGAAAAAGAAAAGGAGAAAATTAATAAAGCATTTATACAAAAAAATCGATGCTCGTATGAGCTTTCATGTATAAACAATGATTCGAGTATGGGGCAGCATGTACTAAAGTCTCAAAAATACTATACTCGTGTTTGGCAAAGAGGCATACATGATAATGCATGCATTAAAAGACTTAGACCTTCAAATAAAGAAATAAGTAAGGTTTTAAACGTATATGAACACACGGTATATCATGCTTTACGCGATCTAAAAAAAGAGAGTCCATAATATCTGAAGGTTCATTACTATAGCATATAAGTTAAAAAAGTGATATACTTATTACATGACAATATACTTAGCAACTAGTAATGAACACAAACGAAGAGAGTTAGCATCTTTATGTACAAACTATGAAATTCGTATCCCAAAAGATGATGGACTTACCTTTGACCCAGAGGAAACTGGCAGTACTTTTATTGAAAACGCACTTATTAAAGCAGAGGCACTTTGGGATATAGTTAAAAAGCCTGTCTTAGCTGACGACTCAGGTATATGTGTAGATATTCTTGAAGATTTACCGGGAATATATTCTGCTCGTTATGAGGGGAAAGATTTTCCAAAAGGTGGAAAAAATTCTCTAGGGCCGATATCGCAAGAAGAAAAAAATACGCTTCTTTTAGACCATGTAAAAAGTGTTCAAGACATAAATGGAGTTATAAACAGAAGCTGTCACTATGTTTGTTCAATGGTGCTCTATTATGGTAAAGACAAATTTATCTGTGTTCAAGATACTATGGAAGGTGTTTTGGTAGACAGTATGGATGCTTCTTGTGGACAAGGCGGGTTTGGCTATGACCCTATTGTTTTTTTACCTGATTATAATAAAACAGTAGCAGAACTAAGTGAAGAAGAAAAGAATGCAATATCACACCGTGGCAAAGCAACAAGAAAAATTTTAACTTTATTAAAAGAAGTTTTGGTGTAAAATGGCAATAATTAGAAACTCATGTAGAGAAACGGCGCATTATTTTATTTTTACCGATAGATTGATTTTAGTAAAAAAGGATACACTTGAACTTGCAACGAAAGAAGTTTTTGAAATACTAAAGAAAACTAATAGCATAAAACAATGGATACATGAGGATGAATTTGATTACCTATCGTGTTTTTTAGAAGAAGAAAAAAACATCCCAGAAGGATTTGAACTTACTCCAGTGGTGCATGTGTTTGCACTTTATAATGATTTTTCATCTCTTACAGCAAGAGCTAGATCATTAGCGTTATGGACTAAAAGCATGAACTACTGTTCTATTTGTGGCGGAAAGCTTATAGATTCAGAGAATGAAACAGCAGTAGATTGTTCTATATGCTCAATAAGACGATACCCTAGTTTTAGTCCGGCTATAATTGTTTTGATAAAAAAAGATGATAAGATATTACTAGCAAAACATGCACATAGGGCAACTACGGTGTATACATGCCTTGCAGGCTATGTTGAGCAAGGTGAAACCTTAGAGGAATGTGTTGCACGTGAAGTCTTTGAAGAAGTTTCATTAAAAGTAAAAAACATACAGTATATAAAAAGCCAATCATGGCCTTTTCCAAATCAATTAATGTTTGGCTATACTTGTGATTGGGAATCAGGTGAAATTAATATTGATAAAAATGAATTAGCAGAAGCAGATTGGTATTCAAGGGATAATTTACCCGATATACCAAACCATGGAACAATAGCCCGATATTTAATAGACGGGAGTTATTAAATATCTTGGCTATATCATTAAAGAATTACGCTTTAAACTCTGCAAGTTCTGAAAAATTCAGTGTTGCAAAATAATCGTCGATTGTTTCTTTTCTTCTAATTTGCACGACTGAACCATCAGTTCTTAAAAGCAACTCTCCACAACGCAATTTTGCATTATAGTTAAAACCCATAGCTCTACCATGCGCACCAGCATCGTGTATAATAATTATATCACTTAAATCAATTTTTGGTAATTTTCGGTCTACTGCAAATTTATCGCAGTTTTCACATAATGATCCGACTATATCATATGTTTCAGTGCACGCATCCCCTT
>CAYJIS010000010.1:7537-49576 GCA_964370315.1 uncultured Treponemataceae bacterium | reverse complement strand
CTATGGACGTCCAATTGCAAGAGTTAATTGATAAAATCAAAAAAGATGGTGTTGCTAATGCAGAAAATGCTGCAGCAACAATAATTGCAGAGGCAGAAAAAAAAGCAGCAAACATTGTTTCTGAAGCAGAAGTTAAAGCTGAATCAATGCGAAAATCAGCTGTATCAGAAAATGAACGACTAGAAAAAGCTAGTGTTGATGCTATTAAACAAGCAGGAAGAAATCTGCTTATTTCATTTAGAGATGGAATTACAAATGAGCTTTCCAATCTTATCAAAACTGAAACAGAAAAAGCATATTCAGCCGATGTGCTTAAAACGCTTATCCCAGAAACAGTAAAAAATTGGGCAGTGAAATCAGAAGCTGACTCATTGTCGGTTATTGTTTCAGACAAAGATTTAAAAACAATCGAAAGTTCTTTATTGGCTGCTTTGAAAGATGAAGTTTCAAAGGGGCTAACAGTTAAAGCTGATGATTCACTTTCAGCAGGCTTTAGGATTGGCACAAAAGATGGAGCAGCCTTTTATGACTTTTCATCTGAAGCCGTTGCAGAGTTGTTTTCTGCCTATCTAAACCCTAGAACAGCAGATATTCTTAAAGCTGTTGCAAAAGAAGGAAATGTATAGTGGCTAACCAGTACTATTTAATGGCGCAACTTCCTGCATTTTCTATAAACGCAGGAGCTGTTTTACCATTTGGTGAAGAATACTTTATAGAACTTTGTTCTCGTTTTTTAGACGACAAGTCGCTCAAATTATTGCGCACCTTGTCTCTTGAACCACCAAGGTCTACTATAAGAACACCATCAGCACTTGTGAATGACTGGTATTCTTGGGAACGAAGTGTTCGCTTAGCGCTAGGACAAATACGTGCTGCAAAGTTAAAAAAAGACTTTTCACTTTCAATGGATGAAACGTCTTTTCCGCCAGAGGTTATCTCTACTGCACGCACGGCGAGTGGCTTTGATAACCCACTAGAAGCAGAGGAGTTCTTAAATGAAGAGCGCCTTAATGCTCTAAATAATTTAAGCCCAACTGATATGTTTTCGCTAGATGCTGTTTTTGCATATGCATTAAAACTAAAACTAGCACTACGTATTAAGAAGTTTAATGAAGAGAACGGTATGGAATCATACCGGAAGATATACGACACAATTCTTGGAGAATCGACATGACCGATACAAAAGGTAAAGTAGCAGCTGTTAACGGAAACATGATAAGTGTAATTTTTGACGGCGATGTTTCATTGAATGAAGTAGGCTACGTAAAAGTAGGATCTCAAAGCCTCAAGAGTGAGGTTATCCGTATTCGTGGTAATCAAGCTCAACTACAGGTTTTTGAAATGACCAAGGGAATTAAAACTGGAGACCCAGTTGAGTTTACAGGCGACATGCTTTCTGTAGCTCTAGGCCCAGGTCTTCTTGGACAAGTTTTTGATGGACTTCAAAATCCCCTACCGCAATTAGCAGAAAAAGCAGGGTACTTCTTAGAAAGGGGTGTATACCTTGAAGCACTTGACGGAGAAAAAAAATGGAGCTTTACACCAATAGCTAAAAAAGGCGATAGCGTAAAAGCAGGTGAGTTTTTGGGTGAAGTTCCAGAAGGAACGTTTAGTCATAAAATTATGGTACCGTTTAACTGTTTTGGTACCTATACCGTAAAATCAATTAAAGATGCTGGATCTTATGCTATACACGATGTTGTAGCAGTTTTAACTGATGAAAAAGGTAAAGATATTGATGTAACTATGACCTTTAATTGGCCAGTTAAACGTGCAATAAACTGTTATCAAGAGCGCTTAAAGCCAGAAGAAACAATGGTTACACAAATGCGAACTATTGATACTTTCTTTCCTGTTGCAAAAGGTGGTACATTCTGTACTCCAGGGCCTTTTGGAGCTGGTAAAACAGTTTTGCAACATGCACTTAGTCAAAATGCAGACGTTGATATTGTAATTGTTGCAGCTTGTGGAGAGCGGGCAGGTGAGGTTGTAGAAATCTTAAAAGAATTCCCAGAACTTATTGACCCTAGAACGGGAAAAACTCTTATGGAAAGAACAGTTGTTATTTGTAACACATCTTCTATGCCAGTAGCTTCTCGTGAAGCTTCAGTTTACACAGCGGTAACCTTAGCTGAATACTACCGACAAATGGGATTACACGTACTCCTATTGGCAGATTCAACAAGTCGTTGGGCACAAGCACTTCGTGAAATGTCAGGACGCTTGGAAGAAATCCCAGGTGAAGAAGCTTTCCCTGCATACTTAGAATCATATATTGCTTCTTTCTACGAAAGAGCAGGTTTAGTACGACTTGCATCTGGAGATTTTGGATCGGTAACTATTGGTGGTACCGTTTCACCTGCTGGTGGTAACTTTGAAGAGCCTGTAACACAAGCTACGCTAAAAGTTGTTGGAGCATTCCACGGACTTTCTAGAGAACGATCTGATGCGCGTAAGTTCCCTGCAATTCATCCTCTTGATTCATGGTCAAAATATGACAGTGTCATAAAAGTAGATAAAGTTAATTTTGCTCGCTCATGCCTTAAAAAAGGTACAGAGGTTGAACAAATGATGAAAGTTGTTGGTGAAGAAGGTACAAGTCTTGATGACTTTGTTATGTACTTAAAATCATTTTTACTTGATTCTGTATACTTACAACAAAACTCTTTTGACAAAGTTGACGAAGCAGTAAGCGTAGAGCGACAAACATACGTATTTAACTTTTTATTAAAAATACTTGGTTCAACATACACTCTTACAGATAAGGATGATGCACGTTCATTCTTCAATCAATTACGACAAAAGTTTATTGACTGGAACTATGCCGCATGGGCTACAGACAAGTTCGCAGGAGTTGAAAAAGACTTAAGTGCTCTTTATATCGAGAAATCAGGTACATTGGATGCATCTACTGCTGCACTTCTCAAGGATGGTGAATAATGAAAAAGATATACTCTAGAATTGAGTCAATTAACGGAAGTGTTATTACTGTTCGTGCTGACGATATTAAATACGGAGAATTAGCAGAAATTGAAACAAGTTTCGGAACGTCACTTGCAGAAGTAAACCGCATTAACGGTGATTTAGTATCACTTCAAGTTTTTGCTGGTGGTCGTGGCGTATCTACAGGGGACCAAGTAAGGTTTCTTGGACATGAGATGCGTGTAAGTTTCTCTGATAATCTTATGGGACGAATCTTTAATGGTTCAGGTGAACCAAGAGATAATGGTCCAGCTCTTAAAGATAACCTAGTTGAAATTGGTGGTCCATCGGTAAACCCTTCAAAGCGTATTATTGCAAAAAACATGATTCGTACCGGTATTCCAATGATTGATCTTTTTAATACCTTGGTTGTATCTCAAAAATTACCAATTTTCTCTATATCAGGTGAACCATATAACCAACTTCTAGCACGTATTGCTATGCAAGCCGAAGTAGATGTTATTGTTCTTGGTGGTATGGGACTCAAATATGACGATTACTTATACTTTAAAACCACTTTGGAAGAAGGTGGAGCTTTAAGTAAAACTGTTATGTTTATGCATACCGCTGCAGACCCAACAGTAGAATGTCTTATGGTGCCAGATATGTCTTTAGCTGTAGCTGAACAATTTTCGCTACAAGGAAAAGACGTACTCGTTCTTTTAACAGATATGACAAACTTTGCAGACTCAATGAAAGAAATTGCTATTATTCAAGAGCAAGTTCCTTCTAATCGTGGATATCCAGGAGATCTTTATAGTCAGCTAGCTGCACGCTATGAAAAAGCGGTAGACTTTGACGACAAAGGTTCTGTAACAATCCTTGCAGTAACAACAATGCCAGGTGACGACGTTACTCATCCTGTACCAGATAATACAGGCTATATTACAGAAGGTCAGTTCTACTTAAAAGGTGGACGTATAGAACCATTCGGAAGCTTGTCTCGTCTAAAGCAAAATGTTAACGGAAGTACCCGTGATGACCACCGTGCACTTATGGATGGGCTTATTCGCTTGTATGCTTCATTTAAAGATACACTTGAAAAGAAATCTATGGGTTTTATGATGTCTGATTGGGACGAAAAATTATTGAAGTTTGGTGTTCTTTTCGAAAAAGAAATGATGGACTTATCGGTAAATATTCCGCTAGAAAGTGCACTTGATAAGGGTTGGGATATCCTTTCAGAATGCTTTAAAAGTGAAGAAACCGGTATTAAATCAGAGTTAATTGAAAAGTATTGGAAAAACAAATAAAAGGGTTTAAAATATGCCAGTTAAGCTGACTAAAAATGAGCAAAAGAATCAAAAAGATATGCTCAAAATGTATCAACGGTATTTACCTACATTGATACTAAAAAAGCAGCAATTACAATCAGAAATTCGCACCATTGAACTGCGCGTACAAGAAGTACGTGAGCGTAAAACCGCTTTAGAAGCTGAGTTTAAAAAATGGATTGCGGTTTTCGGTGAAGCTGAGGCTTTTAAACCCGAGATGGTTACAGTAAGTAATATTAAAAAAGGTGTTGGTAACATTGCAGGGGTTGTAATTCCTGTGTATGAAGGAGCAGACTTTTCTCGCGGAGACTACGATTTGTACGTGACTCCACTTTGGATTGACCTTGCTGCTACAAAAATGGAACAAGCCTTATCTCTCGATTTAGAAGCCGAAGTACTTGAAGAGCAAGTACGACTTTTATCACAAGAATTGCGTGTAACAACACAGCGGGTAAATTTATTTGAAAAAGTAAAAATTCCAGAAACTAAGTCTAACATTAAGAAAATAACTGTATATCTTGGAGACCAGCAAGTTGCTGCCGTTGTACGAGGAAAGATATCTAAGAAGAATTTAGAAGCCGCAAGTGAAAAAGACAAAAATGCAACAGTTCACGCTGTAGCAGAGGGGGTAGCATAAATGATTGTACCTATGAAAAAAGTTGCCCTTGTTCTTTTGGAATCTGAGCGATTACAGGCTCTAAAAAAACTTAGAAAATTAGGTTTAGTTCATGTAAACGAAGTAGAGGGGCACGGTGAAGCTCTCAATGCTGCAAAAGAACAAAGAGAATCCTTAGAATTATCTATTTCTTTATTAAGTGAATTTAAAGTTTCTAAAAAGCAAAAATTTACTCAATTAAATACAGATGATGCGGTTCAAAAAGCTGTTGAAATTGCTCAGATGTATGAAAGACGTAAAACACTTGAAGATAAAATAGCGGCAGGTAGAGCTGAGTTAGAAAGGTTTATATTTTGGGGACAAGTTGATTTAGAGAAGTTGTCTTTTTTAGCTTCTAAGGGTGTTAAGTTATATCTTTATGAAATAGAAAATTCAAAATATGCAACGATTCCTGAAACAATTGATACTATTTTTGTAAATAGAGATAGAAGTAGTACACGCTTTTTGTATTCAACCTATGGCAAAGATATCGATACATCTTCTAGACCACAAGATATGCCTTCTGAAGCATATGCAGTTACACTACCGTATGCTTCAACAGAACAAATAAAGCTAGATATTATTGAATACAAAAAAGAAATCGAAGGCTTAAGTAAATCTATTAAAGAATCGGTTCAGTATATCGAAGCCTTACATTTAGCATTAAAGGATATTGGTAAAGCAGTTGAATTTGAAAACTTGTTTTCTGGTATGGATAAAGACGATGAGGGCTTGCATGCACTTACGTGGCTTACCGGTTATATACCAAAAAGTGATGTATCAAAGTTACAAGATGTTGCAAAGGCAGAAGGTTGGGCTCTTTCAATTTCAGAACCTGAAGAGGAAGACGAAGTTCCAACAAAGCTTAAAAACAATGCCTTTATCCGAATAATTTATCCAGTTTCAGACTTTTTAGGAACTGTGCCTGGATACAGAGAATATGATATTTCTGCATGGATTTTGTTATTCTTAACAATATTCGTTGGTATGATTTTTGGTGATGCTGGTTATGGTGCTGTAATGGTTTTAATGGCCGTTTTTATGGTACTAGGCAGTATGGCTAAGAAAAAAACTCCTTCTCCAGGAAGTGCATTGCTCCTTGTTTTGGGACTAGCAACAATGGCGTGGGGAGCCGTAACGTGTAACTGGTTTGGTGTAAAGCCAGAACTCTTACCAGATGTATTAAGAAGCCTTGCATGGGATCCTTTGTCTAATGACTTTGCCGCCCTTTCTGAAGCTAATGAGCTTTGGGTAAAACAAAATGTTCAAATATTTTGTTTTTCACTTGCCTTAGTGCAATTATCAATTGCTCATTTAAAGGGAGTAGTGCGCTTTATCAAGTCACCTAGAATGTTAGGCGAGCTTGGATCTATGTTTATGATTTGGGGTATGTTCTACGTTGTATTAAGTATGGTTGTAGATGGAACACGTTTCCCATTTGATATGCCAATACCTATTGAAGGATTAGAACAGTATCCAATGTTATATGCTGTTGGAGGACTTATTGGTTTTGGTTTCTTCTTAAACTTTGTATTTTCAAGTTATGAAGGCAGTGTTGTAAAGTCTATACTTGAAAGCTGTAAAAACATTGTATCAGTACTACTTGGTGTTATAAATGTTTTTGCAGACATTGTTTCATATATTCGTCTATGGGCAGTAGGTCTTGCAGGTAGTGCAATTTCTGCTACTGTAAATGATATGGCAGGTCCTATGCTTGGAGGATTTTTACTCTTTGCTGGTATCTTATTGTTGGTGTTTGGTCAAGGTTTTAACATGGTACTAAATGTACTTTCTGTTATAGTTCATGGTGTACGTTTGAACACATTAGAGTTTTCAAACCACCTTGGAATGTCTTGGTCAGGATATAGTTATGAGCCTTTCAGTGAAGAATAATGTACGCATTAGAGTGCTACATTAGCAGTTTTCAAACGTTGTATTGAGATTGCTAAGCATGTGTCTTTTATGGCACGTACTTAATACTAACTGAAAAAAATATTAAAATTACCGCGTATACGCGGAGTTTGGATTAGATAGGAGATTATTATGATTGGTATGTTCGGAGCAGCATGTGTTTTAGGTATTGCAGCTATTGGTTCTGCAATTGGGATTGGTACTGCAGGTCAGGCAGCAATTGGGGCATGGAAAAGATGTTATATGAATAACAAACCTGCTCCTTTTATCTTAACTGTTTTTGCAGGTGCACCTCTTACTCAAACAATTTATGGCTTTTTGCTTATGCAAAGCATGGTTACATCAACACAAGATGGAATGTTCCTTTTAGCACTTGGTATTTTTTCAGGTCTTGCAATGGCAGCATCTGCAGTTTTTCAAGGAAAAGCAGGGGCAGCTGGTTCTGATGCGCTTGGTGAAACAGGAAAAGGTTTTGCACAATACATCATGGTTGTAGGTCTTTGTGAAACTGTTGCTCTTTTCGCAATGGTATTCTCTTTGATTGTTGTATAATTAACAATAATACTATGACTCAAAACAGTACCCGAACAATTACAATTGGTGGTTCGGGTATAACTCAAAAGCTCACAATAGGGGGTAGTTCCCCAGTGAGAATACAAACAATGTGGAAAGAGGGTATTGATTCAGTTTTAACTGATACGCAATGCCTTTTTTCTGTTTTAAAGAATATTGAAACTCTTCAATCAATAGGATGTGAGGTTTTGCGTTTTGCAGTACCTACCGCTCAGAGTGCAAAGGCTTTATGCTTGATAGCAGAGCAAACTACTATGCCTCTTGTAGCAGATATTCATTTTGATTATACACTAGCCCTAGCATGTTTAAAAGGTAATATAGCAAAAATTCGTATAAACCCTGGCAATATTGGAAGTAAGGAAAAAACTGCTATAGTTGTAAATGCGTGTAAAGAAAAAGGCGTTGCAATAAGAATAGGGGTAAATGCCGGTAGCTTTCCTAAAGACATAGAACAAGATGTGCTCAATGGAAACATGAGTAGGGCAACAGGATTAGCAAAGACAGCTGAGCGTGAGATTGAAGTATTTAGTGAACTTGATTTTCAAAACTATATTGTTTCTATGAAAGCCTCGAGCATACAAGAAACTATTGATGCAAATGAAACCTTTTATACTATGCACCCCAGTGTACCCTTGCATGTTGGAGTAACCGAAGCAGGACCATTAATCGGTGGTATTGTGAAAAGCACTGTAGCCTTTACACATTTATTATCAAGGGGTATAGGCTCGACAATAAGAGTAAGCTTATCTTCTAGTGCAGAAAACGAAATAATTGCAGCTCGAGAAATTTTAAGTGCATGTGGTCTATTAAAAACTGGAGTTAATATAGTATCTTGCCCGCGTTGTGGTAGAAATGGTTTTGATGTGCATGCTTTTGTAGACCGTTGGCAAACTAAATTAATGGCATTAAACAAGAATATTACCGTTGCAGTTATGGGCTGCAGCGTTAATGGTCCTGGAGAAGCAAAACACGCAGACATAGGAATTACCGGTAGCAGTACGAGCTGTGTAATTTTTAAAAAAGGAAAGGTTGTTAAAACAATTAAAAATGATGATGTTAATTTACTTATAGAAAATGCCGATAATGCATTTATAGAGGAATTAAACAATCTGTGAAATATGTTTTTATTAAAAGAAATTTTGTTATATTTGCCCTTTTTTTACTTATGACGAGTGCATTTACACAAATAACAGAAATTGTAAGACCAGACCCAAACAATTTATCACGAAATATTATCCTTGATGCACAAATTGCATTTGAAGATAACGACTACCCAAAAGCATTTAAGTTAACGCAAGATGCTAAAGATAAGCGCCAGTCTGAAAGTAATTATGTTGTTTACACACTAGAAACTGCACTTAGAAAGCCTTCGGCACAGAGGGTTGGTAAAGATATAGAGCAATTACTTTGGTATTTTAGAGACAGACAAAATTACGAAGTTATATCAATCCTTGAATATGTGCTTGCAGACTATAGTTTAGAGTATTTTGATTATTCAATTGACAATGTGGTTACGCATCTTAAAGATGCTTCAAATTTTCCAGAAGCTGATTTTCTTTTAGGTAAACTCTACTTTATTGAAGGTGAGTTAGAAATAGCAGAAAATTTCTTTATAAGTGCATATGAGAATAGAGAGTTACTAGATATTGACGGCGTTCAGTATGATATTTTATATTCTATGGCCGAATTATATGATGTACAGTCAAAAGATAATGCTCTTGAAGAGGTATTACTACTTATAGCAGTAGAAAATCCAAACTATTTTAATCAGGGACAAAGCTCACCGTTTTTACATTCAGTAAATTCTGCAATAAAATCAGATATGGATGCAGACAAGTTCTTTTTATTATTCAGAGATAATTATTACCCTGCAATAGATGCCTGGTATTTGTTAACAAAGTATTATTATGAAAAAGGCGAAACTCAAAAAGCCCTTGATGTAGCAATATTATTTTCATTGGTAAGTCTTACAAGAATTGATGAAGTTGTTAAAGACAGAGATATTAATTATACCTATACAACTTTGGATAGTTTTTTTACACAAGTAAATATGTTTACTGATATACGAGATTGGGCCGTTGATGAAAATGTTTGGGAAGGCTTTTATTTATTAGCATTAATTAGTAGTGAAAGCGGTTATGCAGATTTTGCCCGCGGTATATTTACTGCACTTGCAACACATTGCCCGCAAAGACAATGGCGTGTACAATCTGAAAATGCATTAGCAAATTTGTAAAAAAAACGGTAATCAAATTGATTACCGTTTTTTTATTACCAAAGTTTTACTGAAAAAGTTACGTAGTTGTCAAAGGAGTTTTTATACTCGCTATTATTAACTGACTTAAAGCTTTCATTAAGGGTATCGGGCTCGGTGTGGTGTACAAATGAAAATGTATATCCAACGATAAATTTTAGAGGCATATCGTTTATAAAACGCATATCAATCTCTCCTGTAGCACCTAAAGAATGTATCCATTCATAAGTACCATCAGTTAAAAAATACTTAGTTTTAGTATTTATATCAACAGTATAGTCTGGGTGGTTTTTATTATAAATATGTGGCTCGTCTATATTACTTCCATCAACTTTACCTGATCCATAATCAACGCCGTGTCTAACTAAAGAATATCCACCTTCAATTTTTAAAAACCAGTATGGTATAGCAGTAGCAATAATCTTTAATTCATCTGAGTTAGGTTGCAGGTAGTATCCTAATGGGTCACCATGGTTAACATAATTCATTCTCATTGTTTCTTCTAGTACATCTCCTGAGTCTCCATACCAAGGATTAGTCCTTCCTGGGTGTGTATACATATATGGTTCAATCTTAGTATATTGAAAATTAAATGTTACAAAAGGCGTATTGGGTAGGGCAACATTTAATCCTGTTTGATAAGCATACATATTTCTGTCTTTATGGAAAAAGTCATCTACGGTGACATTAACTTCGTCAATAAAGAGGTTGTAATAAAAGGTAGCATATTCTGGTAAGTTTGCGCCAAGTGATAGTCCAATTTGAACATTTTCGTAATCGCCTAGTGTATTTTGATTTACAAATGGAATCATTCCAGGAAGTAAATACCCTAATTCAAATCGCTTTGGCCAGATAGCGGTACTTTGTACACCCATATATACTACATCTTTTATAAATAATTCGCCCATAAATGCTGTATATGCATTTTGAAAATCTTCTGATGAATCAGTTAAGGTGCTGTCTCGATAAAACTCTAATACACCTGTAATATATGAAAGGCTAATAAAATCTACTGGTCTAATATATGTTTCTATTGCGGTAAAGGGTTGTGCATTTTCTGCTAATACTAAGCTTCCATTCCCAATACCCCAATCATGCTGAATACGAGAAAAATTAATACCTACTCGATTATTAAAAAAGGCTAGTCCAAACTCAGGCTGTAATTGTAAACCTCCTGCAAGTTCTTCTACTTTACCACCTTGATAGCTAAAGTTGTCCGGGTCGGCTATAAGGTATTGATACCCTAGCCAATCTTGATAAAAGGTATATGGCTTATACGCACTTAAATCGTGCTTCATTAAACCGCCACCAGCTTTAATTCTATACGAAAAATTATTTCCAAAATCGCCTTGTACATATGGATAAACCCACATATCACCAGATATGCTTGGATCATTTAAGTTCGATGCTAAATCCAAGTCGGTAGTTACACCTATTTCAAGGTTTATAGGAATATCATTTTCAATTACCTCATATCGATAGGCTCCAACAGGTGCCATTGTTACAATGCTTTGCCAAACATCTGCGTTTTCTTCAAACTCAGTTGGGTTTTTCGGTGCCAAGCGCTCAATGGTACCATTAACAATTTCTCTTTCGTTTAAACTCATGTTTGGATGGTTTAATGATTCATTGAGTGTATCTATTATAAGATTGAGTGTATAGGGTTTAGATGAGTGTAGCCTTTTTACATAGTTTCTAATTTGTATATAATCTAGAATATCGTATACAGTATCATCTAAAGGCACTGATATGTTTTGTTGTGCAAACAAAAAACTCGTGGATACTAATACCATCACTAAAAGCATTTTTTTTATCATAGTTACTCCTAAGTATGTTATGTAATTTATATTATTGTTTAGTAAAATAATCCGATGCCTATTGTTAATTCATACCATTCAGGGCCTTCAGTATATCGCCACGCTGTATTAAAAAGGCTATCTACGGCTGATTCAACAAAGCTTACTCTGTCTCCAACTTTATCTGCAAATTTTACAACATCAACACCAAAGCTTACTCTACCTTGTACACTTCTCAGTTCTTCAAGATAGCCCACAATTTCTATACCTGAGCCATACCAGCCATCTTTAATGCTAAAAGTGCTATTGGCTAATGGGTTATAGCCTAAAGCTACATCTACAAATGGTGAGACTTGCATTTCAAAATCTAAGTATTGAGTCCAATCCCAAAGGCCATATCCAACCCAATCAGTGCGCCATACTCTAATTGGTAAATCAAAATTTAATACAATGGCCGAATTTGTTTCAACAAAATCATTTCTTAAACCTCTCATTCTTCCGCCAAGCTCAGTGTCAGTATTGATTATATTTACTGCATATAACTGTGACTTAATTCCGAGGTGTTCAAAGGCTTTAAAATAAGAAGCTGATACACTACCAGAAGTATAGAGGGTTCTGTCATTTAATTCAAGCGAAAGTGTTTGAGATAGTGAAAAAGAAAAACCATCTTTAAAATTTTCAACCCAGTTTACTCTACCAAGTGAAAATGAATGTCCCATGTCTAATGTTGTATCATATAAGTCTTCGTTAAGAGGGTCAATGCCATCTAAGTCCCAATAAAAAACTGAGGAAATTTTAGGAGTCCAAACAATGTTTCCATAATTATCAGTCTTTACTAGGGTAATAGGCATTGACAAAAGTACCTCTTCTGAAAAATAAAAGGTGTCGCCATAGATGTCGTATTCTCTATCATAAAGAATACCTTGTTCTAATTCAAGCTGAATTGCTATTATGTCTGTAATATCATACCGAGCAGAAAACCCTGTTTTATATTCTAAGTTTGGTGTGCTTTCGCCTATAATGTACGATACACCTAGAGTATTATTCCAAAAAGAATCGATAGGCCCAATAGCAAAAGGATAACTAAATGATGCAAGGGTTCCAAATGTATGCGTATCTACATCGTTTGCAACAGAAGGGTCTTCAATTTCCCATTCATAAAATATCTCTGCATCTAAGGTCTGCATAGATCCTAAAAAATTATAATTTTTAGAATCTGCCTTAAATGTAAAACCTTCGTTAGAGTCATATCGAGGGTAGGGTGCAATTATTAAATTATTAGAGTCTACTGTAGTAACTGTTACAAAAACAGGGATTATGTTTTCACTTGTTCTTGATCCTAACGTGTAACTTACATCAGAGCTTTCTAATACTCTTTGATTTTGAAACTGTACGCGTAAATCTGCAATGTATGTATTTAGATCTTGAACAGAATTAAATATTCGTTTTTGGTCAATTTCTACTGCTTGGCTTAAAGGATATTCTCGTGTATTTCCTGTAATATCATAGCTAACATCTTGTATCTGATAGCCTTGTGCAAAAATAGATACAGGGATTAAAAATACAATAAAAAAACTAAGTAGTAATTTCTTGTTTGCTTTTTTCATACCTTACTATACTATAAAAGAATATAAAAGTCTACTATATTAATTATAAAATATATTTCACTTTTTTACATTTTGCGTTTTGACTTTAAGTAAATAGTATGCTATAGTTACCGTAGGATTTATTATGCAAAAAACAATTAGCTTTTCACCACCTGATATTACACAACGAGAAATAGATGAAGTTGTTGATACTTTAAAATCAGGCTGGATTACAACAGGGCCAAAAACAAAACAATTTGAAAAAAATATCGCACAATATTGTAATACAAATAAAGCGGTGTGCTTAAACTCTGCAACTGCTTGCATGGAATTAACGCTTCACCTCCTAGGAATAGGAGAGGGAGATGAGGTAATTACAAGCGCATATACGTACACAGCCTCTGCAAGTGTTATCCATCACGTTGGGGCAAAAATTGTATTAGTAGATACAGAAAAAGATTCCTTTTTTATGGATAAAACGTCTCTAGAAAATGCAATAACTGAGCGCACAAAGGCTATTATTCCAGTAGATATTGCAGGCGTTATGTGCGACTATGATTCTTTGTTTGATATTGTAAATAAAAAGAAAAGTCTTTTTAATCCAAAAAATGAAATTCAAAAAGCTATTGGTAGAGTTGTTGTTTTAGCTGATGCTGCTCATTCTATGGGAGCTATGTATAAGGGATGCATTAGTGGTAGTGTTGCAGACTTTACCTCTTTTTCATTTCATGCTGTTAAAAATCTTACTACTGCAGAAGGCGGAGCCCTTACCTGGAGGCCAATTCAAGGTTTTGATGATGAGTGGATATATACACAGTTTATGCTATTATCATTACATGGACAATCTAAAGATGCTCTTGCAAAAAGCACCTTAGGTTCATGGGAATATGACATACTCGCACCAAACTATAAATGCAACATGACTGATATCATGGCTAGTTTAGGTCTTATTCAACTAGAACGATATCCGAGTATTCTTGCAAGAAGAAAAGAAATTATACAATTATACGAATCTTTACTTGACGGCTTACCCCTTGAAACTCTAAAACACTATTCTGATATACATGAGTCTAGTGGACACTTGTATTTTATGAGGCTTTTACAAGCAGATGAAGAAAAACGTAACGAAGTTATTGCCTTAATGGCAAAAAGTGGAATTGCTACTAATGTGCATTACAAGCCACTTCCTCTATTAACTGCATATAAGAATCTTGGTTTTGAAATTAATAATTATCCTAATGCATATAATCAGTATCAAAATGAAATTTCACTTCCACTACATACACTTCTTAGTAATGAAGATGTTGCCTATGTAGTTGACTGTTTAAAAAAAATACTGGGTAGTTATTAGATATGGTTGCATGGAAACACTTACCAGAATATATGAAACATGATAGTGTTCTTTACTATTATGACTTATTACAAAAAAAACGCATTCAATTGTTTTTTAAGCGAATTACTGATATTTTGTTTAGCGTAGTATTAATCATTCTTTTGTTTCCATTAATGACTATTGTTTCAGTTGCAATTAAGTGTGACTCAAAAGGTCCCGTTTTTTTTAGACAAAAAAGAATAACCTCCTTTGGAAGGGATTTTAGCATTTACAAATTTAGAACTATGGTAGTAAATGCTGAAACTATTGGATCTTCTGTGACGGTACAAAATGATTCAAGGATTACTCGCGTTGGTAGTATGCTGAGAAAGCTTAGAATTGATGAGGTTCCACAATTATTTAATGTATTAAAAGGTGAAATGAGTTTTGTTGGTACGAGACCAGAGGTGCCTCACTATGTCGAAAAATATTCAAATGAAATGTATGCAACCTTATTAATGAGAGCAGGTATTACATCTAGTGCTAGTATTGCATTTAAAGATGAAGATACAATTTTACACAATGCTAAAAATGTAGATTCCGTTTATGTGCAAGATGTTTTACCAAAAAAAATGGCATATAATTTGGCTTATATTGAAAAATATTCAATTTACATGGATTTTTTAATTATGATAAAAACGGTACTTGCAGTCTTAAAATAATTTTTCTTAATGGTACTGAATAGCATTATGTTACAAGATCTAAATAGATTAGCCCTTAACATTAATTTCCTATATTTGTTATATATTTTATCTTGCTACTTTTATTAAATTGCATTATACTATAAATAAGTATTAGTTGCTATTGATATTGAAGCTATAAAGAGGTATTGTGAAACGAAGTAAGTATTTTAATAAAGGCCTTTTATTAAATGTTATATTTTTTATATTAGATGTTCTCTGTATAAACCTAAGCTCGTTTTTTGCTGTTTTTATTCGTTTTAATATGTCTCTTACTGATATACCAGTACATTATGCGGCTAATATATATGAAATGGCAATTCCCAATACAGTAATAACTTTAATCCTTTTCTTTGCATTAAAACTATATAGAAGCATTTGGCGATTTGCCAGTATTAAAGAAGTTACTAATATTTTTATCGCGTGTTTTATGTCAGTTGTAGCAAACCTTGTGATGTATAGTATGACACTTACACCAATTTTTAGAAGTTACTATATTTTATATGCAATGTTTTTGTTTTTAGGAACGAGTGCTATTCGATTTTCATATAGAAGTTTACGCCTTTTTTATAGCACAAACATCCATAAGGTGTACAAAAAAAATACTATGATTATTGGTGCGGGAGAGTCTGGTAGTGCTGTTATTCGAGAGTTAACCCAGAGTGCTGAATTAAACTCAAAAATTTGTTGTGCAATTGATGATTCCGTAGCTAAACAAAACTCATATATACATGGTATTAAGGTAGAAGGCGGAAGAGATAAAATACTTGCATGTGCAAAAACATATAATATAAATGAAATAATAATTACTATGCCGAGTGTAAGTAAATTAGAAATATCTAAATTACTAGAAATATGTCAACAAATAGAACACTGTGATATTAAAATTCTTCCTGGGATGTATCAACTTGTAAAGGGAGAGGTTACAGTATCTAAGCTGCGTTCAGTTGAAATTGAAGATTTGTTGGGGCGCGATGTAATTGAAGTAACATCAGAAAAAGTTGGCAGGTTTGTTTCTGGTAAAGTAGTATTAGTTACAGGCGGAGGCGGAAGCATTGGTAGTGAGCTTTGCAGGCAAATAGCAGCTAATGGCGTACAGCAATTAATTATTTTTGATATATACGAAAACAATGCGTATGGTATTCAACAAGAATTAAAACAATTGTATCCAAATCTTAATTTAGTTGTATTAATTGGATCAGTTAGAAACTCAAGAAAAATGATTGATGTATTTAGTAAGTACAGACCCCATATTGTTTTTCATGCTGCAGCTCATAAACATGTTCCACTTATGGAAACGAGTCCAAATGAGGCTATAAAAAATAATGTCTTTGGAACATACAAAACAGCCTTAGCAGCAGCCCATTATGAAGCAGAAAAATTTGTTCTAATTTCAACAGATAAGGCAGTGAATCCAACAAATGTTATGGGGGCCTCTAAGCGCATTTGTGAAATGATTATTCAGATGTTTAGTAAGCATGCAAAGACAGAATTTGCAGCTGTTCGCTTTGGTAATGTCTTAGGTAGTAATGGAAGTGTTATACCTCTTTTTAAAGAGCAAATTGCAAATGGTGGGCCAATTACGGTAACACATCCTAATATTGTTAGGTACTTTATGACAATCCCAGAAGCTGTTTCGCTTGTTTTACAAGCAGGTGCGAGTGCTAAGGGTGGTGAAATATTTGTTTTAGATATGGGTAAACCCGTAAAAATTGTTGATTTAGCAAAAAATCTTGTTCGTTTATCAGGTTTACGACTTGGTGATGACATACAAATACAGTATACGGGCCTTAGACCAGGTGAAAAACTGTACGAAGAATTACTAATGGAAGAAGAAGGTTTACAAAGTACCGATAATAAGTTAATTCACATAGGTAAACCAATAGACATTAACGAAGAAAGTTTTTTAAAAGAATTAAATATGTTATATGACGCAGTGTCAGAAGAAAAAGATGACGTAAAAGCCATTGTGCATAAACTTGTTCCTACATACAATTTACGAGAAGAAGATATTGAATGGGATAATAAAGAAAAAGAAGCTTGGCAACATGAATATAAAGATACTGATGCAAGCTTACCAGATATGTTCTTTGATGTAACACCCAACACAATTCGAGAATCAAAATAAGTATCCTACTTGTGTATTATTAGTTTTTTTTATATACTATATATACATGAAAACAATATGGTTTTTTCACCATTACGCATCCTCTCCAAACAAAGGCGCTCTTGTTAGACCTTATGATTTTTGTAAAGTATTACAAAAAAAAGGTTATAATACAAATATTTTCTCAAGTGCCTTTAACCATTTTACCCATGAAAACAGAATACCTGGAAAAGAAAAATATATAGAAAGTATAGAAGAAGGTGTACCCTTCGTATTTGTAAAAACGAGCGAATATACTTCTAATGGGTTTAGTCGTGTAAAGAATATGCTTTCCTTCTTTTTTAGATTGTTCTTTGTTACAAACAAAATAGCAAATAAACCAGATATTATAATTGCTTCGTGTCCACATCCTTTTGTAGGTATTGCAGGAATACTTATCGCAAAACGCTATAAGATTCCTTGTGTATTAGAAGTAAGAGATTTATGGCCAGAGAGTATTGTAGCGTATTCAAATAGCATTACAAAAAAAAATGTTATTATAAAAATGTTGTACGGGCTAGAAAAATGGTTGTATAAAAAGGCAGATAAAATTATTTTTACTATACAGGGTGGCTATGATTATATAATTGATAAAGGTTGGAATGAGTCAATTCCGAAATCGAAAGTGTTTTATATAAACAATGGGTTAGACTTAAAAAAATTTGACGATAACATCAAAGCACATTTTTTTACCGATGAACATTTAGATAATAAAAAATTATTTAAAGTTGTATATGCTGGCTCCATTAGAAAGGTAAATAACCTTGAACTAATAATTGATGCTGCTACACTTTGCAGTAATAAAAATATTGTTTTTCTTATATGGGGTGGAGGAAGCGAGTTAGAATACTTACAAGAACGAATAAAAAAAGAGAATATTACTAATGTTATTTTTAAAGGAAGAGTAGAAAAAAAATACATACCGTATATTTTAAGCAAGGCGGATATAAATATTTTACATTATATAAGTTCATATATTTGGAAATATGGTGGAAGCCAAAATAAAGTGTTTGAATATCTTGCTGCACAAAAGCCCGTTCTTAGTACTATTAAAATGGGATATGACGTAATAAACGAAAATACAGCGGGCGTTTGTATTGAAAGTCAAACAGCTTTAGCACTTTCTGAGGCAGTAGAAAGGCTAGCTTTATTAAATAAAACACAGTATATTAAAATGGCAAAAAATGCACGAAAAGTTAGTGCAAATTATGACTTTGAAATTCTTACAAAGAAGCTTATAAATGTTATAGAAGGAGACAAGTAATGCAATTTATCGATTTAAAAGCACAGTATGCATCATTAAAAGATGCTATTGATGCACAAATACAAACAGTGCTCAATGAGGGCCAATATATTATGGGGCGCCATGTGCAAGAATTTGAACAAAGTCTTGCACAGTACACGGGTATGAAACATGTTATATCTTGTGCAAACGGAACCGATGCCTTGCAAATGATTTTTATGGCCTATGGTATAGGCGAGGGGGACGCCGTTTTTTGCCCTGATATTACTTTTATTGCAAGTGTTGAACCTGCTTGTATGTTAGGCTCAGTTCCTGTTTTTTGCGACATAGATCCAGTTTCTTATAATCTATGTCCTGTCTCGTTAGAAGAGCAAATAAAAAATGTTTTAGCAAAGGGAGTGCATACGCCAAAGGCGGTTGTTGGAGTTGACTTTTTAGGAAACCCTGCAGACTATGATACAATTAGTGCTATTTGTAAAAAATATAATCTTTTATTAATAGAAGATGCAGCACAAAGTTTTGGTGCTGAATACAAGGGAAAAAAATGCTGCAGTTTTGGTGATATAGCAACAACATCTTTTTTTCCTGCTAAACCCCTTGGCTGTTATGGAGACGGTGGAGCAATATTTACCAATGATGATACAATTGCAAATGTATTACAATCAATTAGAGTACACGGTAAAGGCTCTTCTAAATATGATAACATTCGAGTAGGAGTAAACTCACGTCTTGATACAATACAAGCCGCAATTTTACAAGTAAAACTAAAAGCATTTATTGATTATGAAACAGAAAACCGGCAAAAAATAGCAAAAAGATATAATGAAGCATTTAAAGAGCATTTTGTTACCCCAAAAATACAAGATAATTGTATGTCTATTTATGCACAATACGCTCTTTTAGCAAATGATAAAAAAACAAGGGACTCTGTTATTGCCTATTTATCTGAAAAAAATATTCCAAACATGGTGTATTATCCAACACCTCAGCATAAGTTAAAAGTGTACGAAGGCAATCCGTATAGTAATATAGATTTTAAGAATTCTAACAATTATTGTGATACTACTTTTAGTTTACCAATGCATCCATATTTAACAGATGAAGAACAAGATGTAATTATCAAAACTGTTTTGGAGGCATTATAGTGGAATACTTTGTACATGAAAGCTCCTATGTAGATGATAACTGCATTATTGGAGAAAATACAAAAATATGGCATTTTTCACATATTATGAGCGATTGTACCATTGGTAAAGATTGTAATATTGGCCAAAACGTTGTTATATCCCCAAAGGTACGTATTGGCAATAATGTAAAAATACAAAACAATGTTTCTGTATATACAGGCGTAATGGTAGAAGATGATGCATTTTTAGGGCCTTCTTGTGTTTTTACTAACGTAATTAATCCACGCTCTTTTATAAAGCGTCAACATGAGTATAAAGAGACAACCGTAAAAAAGGGCGCTTCTATCGGTGCTAATGCCACTATAGTGTGTGGCCACGATATTGGAAAATATGCTTTTATTGGGGCAGGTAGCGTGGTAACAAAACACATACCAGACTATGCCCTTGTAGTTGGAAACCCCGCTCGCATACGAGGATGGGTGTGTGAATGTGGTGAGCAACTGAGCTTTACTTCAGATAAGGCTGTGTGTGCTGCTTGTAAGAGTGAGTATAGTAAAAATGACGACTCTGTACAAAAAGTATAAAACGTGATACACTAAAAAAATAGTAGGAGATTGATATGAAAGATAAACTATTAGAAAAAATTAAAAATAAAGATATAACTATTGGTGTTGTTGGCTTAGGTTATGTAGGATTGCCTCTAGCAGTTGAAAAAGCAAAGGCTGGATTTAAAACTATTGGCTTTGATGTGCAAGACAGCAAAGTAGATATGGTTAACAAGGGCGAAAACTATATCGGAGACGTTATTGTTGATGATCTACAAGAAGTAGTAAAGAGTGGAAAACTTAGTGCAACAACAGATTTTTCTTTTGTAAAAGATGTAGACTTTATTGCTATTTGTGTACCAACTCCCTTAGATAATTTTAAGCAACCTGATATAACCTATGTTAAAAGCAGTACAGAAGCTATTGCAAAGTACTTAAAAAAAGAAACAATGGTAGTATTAGAAAGCACAACCTATCCTGGTACTACAGAAGAGCTCTTACTTCCTATTTTAGAATCCACTGGACTAAAATGTGGTGTAGATTTTTATCTTGGTTATTCTCCAGAAAGGGTAGATCCAGGTAACTTAGTGTATAAAACAAAGAATACACCAAAAGTAGTTGGTGGTGTAGGTGAGGATGCTACCGATGTAATAGCAGAAGTTTATAAGGCTGTATTAAGTAGTGATGTTCATAAAGTGTCTAGTCCAAAAATTGCAGAAATGGAAAAAATACTAGAAAACACCTATAGAAATATTAATATTGGTCTTGCAAATGAAATGGCCCTTATATGCCATAGAATGGGTATAAATGTTTGGGAAGTAATTGATGCTGCAAAGTCTAAACCATATGGATTTCAAGCATTTTATCCAGGCCCTGGTCTTGGTGGGCACTGTATTCCGCTTGACCCATTTTATCTATCATGGAAAGCAAGAGAGTTTAATTATCACATGAAGTTAATTGAAACATCAGGTGAAATTAACGATTATATGCCAGAATATGTAATTGAACGAGCCTCTAAAATATTAAATAGAGATAAAAAGCCATTAAATGGTGCAAAAGTGTTAATCTGCGGTGTTGCATATAAACAAGATATTGACGATTACCGAGAAAGTCCAGCACTTACTGTTATTGATAATTTTGAAAGAGAATGTGCAGATGTTTCTTACTATGATCCTTTTATTCCATCATTTACAGAGCACGGCAAAGCACGAACTAGTATTAAAGATATCGACAATCTAAAAGACTATGATATTATTGTTGTAACCACTGCGCACACTACTGTTGATTATGAAAAAATAGCAAATTGTGGCGTTCCTGTATTTGATACTAAAAATGTTATGATTAATGTTAAAAACAGGGAAAACATAGAGGTTTTATAAATGAGTAATAATTCTGTTAATCTTCCTGTAAATGTGCAATCTTGTCTTTTTGATGTTTTTCGCACATATGCTATGATTACTAAAATTGTACTTTTTGGGTCTAGAGCACGGGGAGATAATACAGAAAGAAGTGATGTAGATATAGCTATCTTTTCAAGAGATGATATTTTTATTGAAAAAGCAAGAATTATAGAGAGCATTGAAAATATAGATACATTATTAAAATTTGATGTTGTTTTTATTACAGAGAAAACCAATAAAGATTTATTATATGATATAGAAACCGAAGGGGTTATCATAATGCCGAAAAAAAGCAAAGCCGAAAATTATAAAAATGCTGTTTTGCGTCTTACAGAAGCTATAGAAGAAGTGAAAAATAGTGATACTGACCTTATGTATGATGGTTTAATTAAACGTTTTGAATTTACAACAGAACTCGCATGGAAAGCTTGTCGAGAGAAACTTATACAATTGGGATATACAGATATTAATGCACCAAAGCCTGTTATGAAAGAAGCCTATGCAAACATGCTTATAGATAATGAGAATATTTGGATAAACATAATTAATGATAGAAATTCTACATCACATATTTATGATAAGGACGAAGCAAGAGAAGTTTGTAGTAGAATTATTGACATCTATGCTCTAGAATTTAAGAAATTATCAGAGGTTTTCTAAGTGAAAAAAATATGTACTGTTGTGGGTGCTCGCCCACAATTTATAAAATTAGCCGTTGTATCAAAAGAGATACGAAAGCATTTTAAAGAAGTTATTATTCATACAGGACAACACTACGACCCTAATATGTCTGACATTTTTTTTGAAGAAATGGATATACCAAAGCCAGATTATAATCTAGGCATAAGTGGCGGTACTCACGGTAAAATGACTGGCGAAATGCTCATTGAAATTGAAAAAGTGTTATTGACTGAAAAGCCAGATGGCATGCTTTTGTATGGAGACACTAATTCAACGCTTGCTGCAACACTTGCTGCTGTTAAGTTACATATTCCCATTTTTCATGTAGAATCAGGGAATCGTTTTGGAACCCTTGAAAGCCCTGAAGAAGTAAACAGAATTGTAACAGATCATACATCAAGTTTATGTTTTGCTTGTACAGATTCTGCCTATAATTTTTTATGTAAAGAAGGCTTAGAAAAGCGCGCTCTCGTAGCAGGAGACCCCATGTATGATGCTTTTTTACACTATAGTAGCATTGTAACAGAAGAAGATATACAATCAATAAAAGATTTTGATGGAAATACGGTAAGTATACCAAAAAGTTTTTATTACATGACCTGCCACAGGCAAGAAAATACTGATACAGATGAAGCTTTAACAGAAATATTTTCTGCAATGAATAGCTTAGATGCGCCTACAATATATCCTGTACATCCTAGAAACAAAGCGAGAGCATTAAAACTTTGTACAGAAAACAACTATTCTAACATTGTGTTAACACAACCTGTGGGATATAAAACATCAATTTATTTAGTAAACAATGCAAAAAAAATTGTTACAGATTCTGGCGGCGTACAAAGAGAAGCTTTTTTTGCTAAAAAGCCTTGTGTAACCGTTTTAGACTTTGTTGTATGGCCTGAAACCATGAATGATAAGTGTAATCAATTGGCTAAACCAATAAAAGATGATATACTACAAAAATTAACTGAAAATATTGAGTTTGATGATAACTACAAACCATTTGGAAATGGAAAATCAGGAATAATAATAGTAGAAAACATTATAAAATTTTATCGAGGTATATAATGAATTATGCATTAATAGGATGTGGAAGAATATCTACAAACCACATAAAAGCAGCAGTGGAAAACAATATTACAATAAGTGCAGTGTGCGATATTGTAACAGAAAATATGGAAAGCGTGTTAGCAAAACATGGCTTAGAAAACAAAGGCATTGCGCGTTATGCTGACTACAAAGAAATGATAGAAAAAGAAAGCATAGATTTTGTTTCTATAGCAACTGAAAGTGGAAACCATGCAGAAATTGCACTGTATTGTATTGAAAAGGGTATTCACTGTATCATCGAAAAGCCAATGGCAATGAGTATAGAAGACTGTGACAAGATTATTGCCTTATCACATAAAAAAAATGTTAAGGTGTGCGCTTGCCACCAAAACCGTTTTAATATTTCTGTTCAAAAGTTACGATCAAAAATAGAAAGTGGTAGTTTTGGAAAACTTTCACACGGTACGGTGCATGTTAGATGGAACCGCAATAAGGATTATTATACACAAGCGCCGTGGAGGGGAACATGGGAGCAGGACGGCGGCGCCTTAATGAACCAATGTATTCATGGTATTGACCTTTTACGGTGGATGCTAGGAGACGAAATAGAAGAAGTATACGGCGTTACAACACAAGTTACCCACGACTACTTAGAATGCGAAGATTTAGGGACAGCCATTGTAAAGTTTAAAAATGGTGCTATTGGTACTATTGAAGGCACCACAAATGTGTATCCATCTAACTTAGAAGAAACATTATATGTATTTGGTGAAAAAGGGACTGTAAAACTTGGCGGTAAAAGTGTAAACACCATAGATGTATGGAACTTTGCAGAAACTGATGAAGATTTAGCAGGCTTTGAAGAAAAAACAGAAAATGTGTATGGAAATGGGCACACATCAGTATGGAAAGACTTTGTAGAAGCCATAGAAAAAAACAGAAAACCATATATAGATGCAGAAGCTGGAAAGCGTGCTGTAGAAATGATTTTATCAATTTATAAATCAGCCATGGAAGGAAAACCTGTAAAAATGCCACTAGGAAACGTTGCATCTACTGACTTTGTTGGGCGGTTTGATTAGGTGAAAATTTTATTTTTAGCCGCAGCATCCAGTATTCATACAATAAAATGGGTAAATAGTCTTTCAAAAAAAGGGCATGAAGTTCATTTAGCTTTTAACAAAGGTCATGCGCCAAAACAAGATGCAATACATGAGTCTGTTTTTATGTATGAACTACAATATAAGGGAACACTTGGATACTATCTAAATGCTAGCGAGCTAAAAAGACTATCACTAAAAATACAACCTGATATTATAAATGCACATTATGCAAGTGGATATGGCACACTTGCACGCAAAGCAAAACTATCTAACATCATTTTATCTGTGTGGGGGAGTGATGTCTACGATTTTCCGTATGAAAGTATTGTAAAAAAGATTATTGTAAAAAAGAATCTTTCGTATGCTACAAAAATTGCTTCCACAAGCCACTGCATGGCAGAACAAGTTAAAAAAGTGATGTGTAATAAAAACTTAGACATAGCCGTAACACCCTTTGGCGTTGACTTAGATTTATTTAACTCAAGCTTATACACTGCAAAAAAGAAAGAAAAACTAATTATTGGAAATATAAAAGCACTGCTTCCAAAATATGGCATCAAGGAGTTAATTCAAGTAATTGAAGCTCTTTTGCAAGATGTTCGACTCTCTAACAACATAAAAGAAAGATTGCGATTTGAAATATATGGAGATGGAGCACAAAAAGAAGAATTACAAAATCTTATAGAAAGCCAAAATCTTAGTAACTATATATTTTTAATGGGTAGTATTCCAAATACTGATGTTCCAAATGTGTTAAATACTTTTGATATTTTTTGCGCACTTAGTCAAAAAGATAGTGAAAGCTTTGGTGTTTCTGCAGTAGAAGCTATGGCTATGGGCGTTCCCGTTGTTTGTTCTGATGTTGATGGATTTAAGGAAGTAGTTGAAGACAACAAAACAGGCTTTATTGTAAAACGTGATAATTTGGAGCAAGCAAAGGATGCCTTAATAGAGCTACTTTTAAATACAGACTTATGTAAACGTTTTGGCAAAAACGGTAAACAGCGTGTACAAGATTTATATAACTGGGAAGATAATGTACATACTATGGAAGAAGTATATTTTAATGTATTAGAAGGAAAGTAGAAAGTGAGCCAAAAAAACTGTATTTTTCATGTTCCAAACTTTATAGACCCTTTAGCTACTTCAGGTTCACACGTGCGTCCTTTAAAAATGATGAATGCATTTAAGGCAATAGGCTATAATGTTGATATAATTATGGGCTACGGAAAAGAGCGCAAACAGCAAATAAAAGAAATCAAGAATAACATTAAGAGTGGAATTAAATACGACTTTATGTATAGTGAAAGTAGTACTATGCCAACGTTACTTACTGAAAAAAATCATTTACCAACCTATCCCTTTTTAGATTTTGGTTTTTTTACGTTTTGTAAGAAGCACGGAATAAAAATTGGGCTTTTTTATCGTGATATACATTGGAAGTTTCCTGTGTATAAAAAAAATGTTTCTTTATTAAAACGCATTATTTCCATTCCAATGTACAAGTATGACCTTACGCAATATAAGAAGTTTGTTAATGTATTATATTTACCTTCAAATAAAATGAAGGAGTATGTTCATAGTTCTAATAGTATAGGTCAACTACCTCCTGGCTGCGATATTGCAAGTTCTATTACAAAAAAAATCACTAGCAATGTTACGTCAAATATGATAAAATTATTATATGTAGGCGGAATTCAAGGCATATATGACCTGTCATGTTTATTAAAAACAATAAAGGACTTGGATTTTATTTCTTTAACTATTTGCTGCCGTGATTTTGAATGGGAAGCATCTAAGGCGCGATATAATTCATACATGACTGATCGTATTAACGTTGTACATACATCTGGGGAAGATTTAGCAAAGTATTATGTAGATGCAGATATTTGCATGATATTTTTTGAAAGTACAGGGTATTGGACATTTGCCGTACCTATTAAGATGTTTGAATATTTAGCCCATACAACGCCTATAATTGCTTGCAGCGGTTCTGTTGCTGGTGACTTTGTAGAAAAAAATAAGATTGGATGGTCAATAGCGCATAGTGAAAAGGAGCTTGCAAACTTACTTAGAAAGCTACACGCTAATCGTTCACTTATAGATGGTATACAAGGAACTATGCTGTCTGTAGCGAAAGAAAATACATGGGATGCTAGGGCGAATCAAGTGGTAAGTGATATTTCAGCATTAGAGGAAATTGAAAAAAAATGAATATAAAACGTTGTATATTTCATATTCCCAATTATGTAAACCCTAAAGGTCTATCTGGTTCTCAGGTGCGTCCTTTAAAAATGCTCCAGGCTTTTAAGGACAGTGGGTATGAAGTACATGCTGTAATGGGGAATGGTTATCAGAGAAAAAAATCTATACGAAAAATAAAAAAGAATATAAAAAGTGGTGTAAAGTATGATTTTATGTATTCAGAAAGTAACACTATGCCAACTTTGCTTACAGGTTGGAAGCGCATCCCTCTAAATCCACTGCTAGACTTTTCATTTTTTAATTTTTGTAAAAAGCACGGAATTAAAATAGGGCTTTTTTATAGGGATATCCACTGGAAATTTGGTAATCAAGAAAACATACGCTTTGTAAAAAAGTATGTTTTTTTGCCTATGTATAACTACGATTTAGTACAATATAAAAAGTATGTTGATGTTTTATATCTACCGTCCATGAAAATGAACGAATATGTAAATATTCTCGATAATACTCTACCTCTTCCTCCTGGGTGCGATTTTTCTGAATCATTTACTAAGAGAAAAATAGACATAAAGACGAATGAAAATTTAGAATTACTTTATGTAGGTGGCATTCAAGGAAATTACAACTTAACAAAGTTATTACAAGCAATAAAAGATTTGCCTTTTATTTCATTAACAATTTGTTGTAGAGGTCCTGAATGGATTAATGTACAAAATGACTATGAAAATTTATTAACAAATAGAATTACCATTGTTCATACATCGGGCAAAGATTTAGATGAGTATTATAAAAAGGCTGATATATGTTTAATTTTTTTTGAAGGTTCTGGATATTGGAAAATAGCATCTCCTATTAAAATGTTTGAATATCTTGCACATGTAACCCCTATAGTTGCTTGTAATGGATCTGTTGCAGGAGATTTTGTACAGGAAAATAACATAGGTTGGGTAATTGAACACAATATTGAAGAATTACAAAAGCTATTAACTGATTTACATAAAGATAAAACTTTAATTGCAAAAAAGCAACGCATTCTTAAAGAAGTAGCAGAGAAAAACACATGGAAAGCTAGGGCACAAACGGTGATTAAAGATTTAGGAAAGGAAGGATAAGAAGATGAATGTACTAGTAATTCCATCATGGTATCCAAGTAAGAGTAGCCCAAATAATGGCAGTTTTTTTAGGGAGCAAACAGAAGCATTAAAAAAAGCAGGAGTTGATGTTACTGTTTTATGCATAGAAGTATTAGGGTTAAGACAAAAACCTGATTTTTCACTTTTTAAAAAAAATAAATACATAGAGGATGAAATTGAAGTCTTACGGTTTGTTGTAAAAATACCTTTGCTCTGGCGCTTTCCCAAGTTGTATTATATGGTGTTAAGGTTTTTTTCCAATAAAATTTTTCAAAAAGAATTTTGCAAAGAAAATTTTGACTGTATCCACGCCCACTCATTTTTAAATGGTGGCTATATTGCCGATTGCATTAGTAAAAAGTTTAATATTCCATACATTGTAACTGAACATAGGAGCAAAATATTAAAAAATCAGTTGAGCAACTATGAAAAAGATATCCTAAAAATATGTGTAAAAAATAGTAAACATTATATTTGTGTTTCTGAAAACTTAAAAAATCATGTTGAAGAAATGACAGGCATAAAAGAGAAGATTACAGTTCATCCAAATTTAGTAAGCAATATGTTTTTTTCTACAGAGACGAAGACAGAAACACCATTTGCATTTGTAAGTATAGGTAATTTAATCCCGTTAAAAAAAATGGATTTACTTATCCAGGGATTTATTAAAGCCTTTAAGAATGAAGATAAAATAGAATTAAAAATTATTGGTGATGGTATAGAAAAAGAAACCTTGCAAAAGCTGGTACATGATAATAACAGAGGTGACCAAATTACTTTACTCGGTTTACTCTCACGTGAAGAAGTAGCACAGCATTTGTCTACTAGCCATGTAATGGCTTTGGTAAGTGAAACAGAAACATTTGGTGTTGCATACATCGAAGCATTAGCAAGTGGAAATATAATTATTGGTGCAAACAATGGTGGGGCAAATGATATAGTAACCAAAGATAATGGTGTTTTGATAGAAGACTATTCAGTAGATGCAGTTGAAGAGGCTTTGCAATTAGTTTATCGTGACTATGTAAAATATGATTTAGGAACTATAATGAAGTCCTGCAAAGAAAAGTACAGTGAAGAAAGTTTTTCAGAAAACTATAAAAAATATTTTGCAATATAAGAACAAATAAAATAGATTTAGATAAAGAGGGTATACAATGGCATTTATTTCTTTTATTATACCTGCATACAATGCAGAAAATACAATTAAACGTTGTGTCGATAGTATATTACTTGTTAAAAATGCTAAATTTGAAATTATTATTATTAATGATGGTTCAGTGGATAAAACGGAAGCAATTTGTAAAAAGTATAAAAAAAATCATGCAAATGTTTTTGTATATACACAAGAGAACTCAGGAGTTTCAGTAGCAAGAAATAATGGTATACTAAAGGCAAAAGGCGATTTTATTTCATTCGTAGATGCAGATGATTTTATTGTTGCAGATGAAATGCAGAAAGTTATTAAGAGTATTAATAAAGATGATGAATTATTAATGTATAATTTTGTGAGACATAAAAACGATGCCATTATAAAAGATAGTCTAAAACTCTCAGCTGGGGTATATGATAAAGAAGGTTTTATTAAGCTTAGTGAGTGTATGCTAGATTATCCCATATATAAAAATTGGGAAAATAGTATTATGCAAGGTAGCTCTGTTCAATACCTCTATAAAAAGAACCTATTGATTAGTAATAATATTTACTTTGACACAAAACTTGTATACGCCGAAGATCTTTGTTTCTGTTTAGAGGTGTTTAAGAAATTTTCAAAAATTAAAATAACAGACTTCTATGCGTATACAATTGTGACATATCAAGGTAGTGCCTCAAAACGCTACAGAGAAAACTTTTGGGATGAATTAAAAAATACTTTAAATAGAATTTTAGTTGTCATGGGCTATGAGCCACCAAATTCTTATTATCATTATGGGAAAGCAGCTTTTTTTCATTTTATTCACAATGCTCCATATAATGTTGCAAGAAAAAAATGTTTACAAATACTTAATGATGTGAAATTTAAGAAAAGTGTAGAACAAATTTCTTTTAACAATAAAACTATTCTTGAACGAATGTATGATTGGTGCTTTCTACAAAGTTTTTTTACGCCTATATATATAACAGTTAAGTTGCACTTGTTATGTTATGCATTATACAGAAAAATGCAGTTTTATAAAAAATAAGCTCGGGATACAATTGTAATATAAATTATACTTCTTTAAAAAGATGCTTGAGACATAGAATAATTACAAAACTTACTATTTATTAGAATTACAAAATGACACTTATTGTGCAACTTCTTTACTTTTTTTGAATAAAATTTTGATTAGTTTAATTATTCGTAGTTTTCTCATCATTGGTAAAAACGGTTTAAAAACTTTTCTCAGTAGTAAAAAAACAAGTCTTTTAAATGAAATTGAAGTATCGTCAAATGGGATAAAAGTCTTTGCAAAACCTTCTTGTAAATATAATTTTCGTAAGTCACGGATGGTAAAGTTAAAATTTGTTTCTATTTTATCACGCATATTTTTATCTGCTAACATTTCTGATATTTTTATAAAACTAATTAGTCTGTCAGTATATAACTTAGAGCTAAATAAGTACCAGTGACAAATAATAAAGGGTAATAAGGACTCGTCGATAGAGTTAATTTTTTCCTTATATTGGCTATCATGGCACATAGTTGCAATTAGTTCTTTGTTCTTTATCTCAAAAAAGAGAGGTATATATAGTAGGTGTTCAAAGTGAGTGGATGCTACATATGAACTGTTGGACGTCATTTGATCGGTGTGCAGCCTATAATACGAAACTATGTCATTAATAACATCAATGCAACAAGAGTTTATAGCAAAGTTAGCCCAGAGTTGCACATCAAACAAATAAATAAGTGTTGGATTTAATAATAGTTTTTTTGTTATCGCTTTTTTGAAAAGTACTGTAGGGTAAGAAAACGGTGTGTTTCCAGTTGATAGTTGCTTTAGTATTTCTTCTCGATTTTCCTTTGTAAGAGTTGACTTTATTCTGTATGATAATTTTTTATTATTACTCTCAAACCGTGTTTGTTCTTGTAACACAGAATTCTGATCTATATACTGCATGTTTCCAAATACTACATCAACGTCTTTATTTGTTTGCATATGATTAACTAGTAATTCTAATGCATTGTTAACTAATAAATCATCCGCACAAAATAGTTTTAAATAATATCCTTGTGCTTTTTGTACAAAGGTATCAAATATTAAAGAGCCACCTGCTAAGTTATTTGTAGGTAAGTCAATATGAACAATTCTTGTATCCTTAATTGAATGTGCTATTGTTCTACTTGAATCAGTGCAAGCATGGTTTATTAAAATTAGTTCAAAATTTTCATAAGTTTGATTAAGAACAGAATGTATAGCATCTGATAAGTATTTTTGGTCATTGTAGTACGGTATAAGTACTGATACAAGAGGTTTCATTAATACTCCTTTCTAAAAATATTTATTTAGTATATACTTTTTTTATATCATACGCAAGTGAGAGAGTCTTTTTTTTAATTATAGACATGCTTTTAATTACTTATTGAAAAGAATTACTATTTATGGTATAGTGTTTTAGAGGTGTTCATGAAGGTTGTAATTTTAGCTGGTGGATTTGGAACAAGGATATCTGAAGAAAGTCAATTTAAACCAAAACCAATGGTAAACCTTGGTGGTATGCCCATTCTATGGCATATTATGAAATTGTATTCAGCCCATGGTTATAACGAGTTTATTATATGCGCTGGCTACAAACAGCATGTTATTAAAGAATACTTTGCAGATTATTTTTTGCATACATCAGATGTAACATTTGATTTTACTCTTGGAAATAATGATATGACTATTCATTGTAATAAGGCAGAGCCTTGGAAAGTAACCGTTGTAGATACAGGGTTACAGACTATGACTGGCGGACGTGTAAAGCGAATTAAAGAATATTTAAACAATGAGCCATTTATGCTCACGTATGGCGATGGTGTTGCAGATGTAAATATAACTAAACTTGTAGATTTTCATAAGTCTCATGGTAAAATGGTTACTATGTCGGCATATAATGCAGGGCAGCGATTTGGAGTATTAGATGTTGCTCCAGATGGTTCTATAAAAGAGTTTAGAGAAAAAACTCAAGGCGATGGAAACCTTATAAATATTGGTTTTAAAGTATGCCAACCTGAGTTTTTAGATTATATCAAGGATGATACAATTATTCTTGAAAAAGAGCCCTTAGAAACAGTTGCAAAAAAAGGTGAGCTTATTGCCTATAAACATGAGGGCTTTTGGCAGTGTATGGATACGGTTAGGGAAAAAGAAAAACTTGAAGAATTATGGGAAAGTGGTAAAGCTCCATGGAAGGTGTGGAAAGATTAATATGGTTGATTTACAATTTTTTAAGAGTAAAAGAGTATTTTTAACTGGACACACAGGTTTTAAAGGTGCTTGGCTTTCTCATATCTTGATAGAAGCAGGTGCAATTGTAACGGGCTATTCTTTAGCACCAAATACAGACCCAAACTTATTTACTTTAGCAGACATTGAAAACAGAGTTTCAAAATCAATAATTGCAGATATTTGTGATTTTACTACATTACAAGCTGCTATAATTGAAGCCAAACCAGATATAGTACTACATTTGGCAGCTCAACCACTTGTTTTAGAAAGTTATAAAAACCCTCTGCAAACCTACCAGACAAATGTAATGGGAACAGCTAACCTTTTAGAGATTATTCGTACAATGAATAATCCCCCAAAGTCAGTTTTAAATGTTACAACAGATAAGGTGTACTTAAACCGTGAGTGGGTATGGGGCTACCGTGAAGATGAAATGCTTGATGGCTTTGATCCTTATTCAAACAGCAAATCTTGTAGTGAACTTATTACTCATAGTTATATAAATTCATTTTTTAACAACATGAACATAGCTGTTTCTACTGCAAGAGCGGGTAATGTAATAGGCGGCGGAGATTTTTCTAAAGATAGAATAATACCAGACTGCGTGCATGCTGCTTCTAAGGGAAACAACATAGAAATACGTAATCCCCATTCAACACGTCCGTATCAGCATGTATTAGAGCCCTTATTTGCCTACCTTATGATTGTTCAAAAACAATACAACGACACCTCTTATGCTGGATACTATAATGTAGGACCAGATGACAGAGACTGTGTAACAACAGGAAACTTAGTTGAAATATTCTGCCAAACCTGGAAAAATATATCTTGGCACGCTATAAAGCAAGAAAATGCCCCACACGAAGCAAATTTTTTAAAGCTTGATTGTACTAAATTAAAAACAACATTTGGATGGAAACCTGTGTGGAACATTCAAGAGGCAGTAAGAAAGACAGTCGAGTGGAGTAAGATATGCTTAGCAAAGGGCGATGTAACCGATGAAATGAATAAACAAATAGATGCATATATCAATTTGCTTTATTGAGGACTAAACAAATGACTAATTGTAAAGAAATGCTTCTGAATAAATATGAAAATATTTTTAAACAAACACTCAAGTTGTATTATGATACTGGCTCTGGACATATTGGAGGGGGGCTTTCAATATTAACTACTTTGTCGGTATTAATCTGTTCGGTAATGGACACAAAGTCTGATAAGCTTATTTTTTCGAAAGGACACAATGCTTTAGCTCTGTACTCTGTTTTAAATGCCACAGGATATATTAGTAAGGAAGAATACTTAAAGATTTATAAAGATAATAGTTCTTTGGGGGGGCATCCACCGGTACAGTTAACACCTTTTATTCCATTTTCAACAGGAAGTTTAGGGCACGGGCTTCCTTTAGCTGCTGGTGTTGCTCTTGCAAAGAAAATTAAAGGTGAAAAAGGAAGAGTGTTTTGTATATGTGGTGATGGGGAGTGGCAAGAAGGTTCTTGTTGGGAAGCATTGATATTTTCAATCAATAATAAGCTTTCGAATATGACAATTCTAATAGATTGCAATGAATGGCAAGGGTATGATTCTTGTTTAAATACTACAGGAATCGATACACAGCAAATGTTATTGAGAGTAAAGTCTTTTGGTGCGAACTGTATAAGTTGTGATGGACATAATATATCTGAGCTATTGGAATGTCTTAATGAAGATATACAATCTTCCACTGTTCCAACAGTTATTTTTCTGAATACAATTAAAGGAAAGGGTATTACACAATTTGAAAACACTTTAGAATCACATTATAAGACGCTAACTAAAGAAATTTACACTTCCTTAGAAAAGGAGAATATTAATGCGTGATAAGTTTATTAATGTTCTAAAATCGTATGCTACAGATGAAAGATTGTTTTTGTTAACTGGTGATTTAGGGTACGGGATTTTAGAACCGCTTGGCAATAGTCTTGGGAATAAATTTTGTAATGCAGGGATTGCTGAGCAAAATATGGTAGGTGTTTCAGCTGCATTAGCAAGTGAAGGTTTTCTTCCATTTGTTTATAGCATTTCTCCTTTTATTTATGCGAGGGCTTTTGAGCAAGTTCGTAATGATATTTGTTTTCATAATTTACCTGTTTGCTTAGTCGGAAGCGGAGCAGGTTTCGGCTATGGTACAGCAGGATCAACACATCATGCTCTTGAAGATTGTGCAATTACGAGTACGCTGCCAAATATGACTGTATATGTACCATGTTTTAATACTGATTTAATATCAATCATTAAGTGGCAATTCAATGAACCTTCTCCTATATATATTAGACTTGCTCGTCATGAGTCTAATTCTAATGAATTTGCAGAATATCTCCCATATCGGAAAATTTTAAATGGAAACAGTGATATTATTATAACAATGGGTAGTATCACTGGAGCTTATTATGATTACTTTGTAAACCTACCTATTGAAAAAAGACCAACTCTTTGGTGTTGTGCAAAGTTACCTATTATTGAAAATGAAATACCTTTAGATTTGATTTCTGATATTGAAAATTCACATAACCTGTGTATTGTAGAAGACCATATAAAAGAAGGTGGCTTTGCAGAACAATTCTTGTATTTTTGTGTTGTTAAGGGTATTAGAATAAAGCGATTTATGCATTTTTGTGCGACTTCTTCTTATTCAAAAAACTATGGCACTCAAGATTATTTAAGACAACAAAATATACTATTACCACAACAAGTTGAAGAATGTTTGATAAACGTACATAAATAATAAACAAAATTTTTAAGGAAAAAAATTAATGAATCAAAAAAATGAAAAAAAAGCACGAAAAGAGATTTTAGATTTAGTAAAAAAATACTACAATGATTATAAAAAAAATGATACAATATTTAAAGAAGGAGATAGAATCACCTATGCTGCACGTGTATTTGATGAAAAAGAAATGTGTGCATTAGTAGATTCTTCTTTGGATTTTTGGCTCACAACTGGGCGATATGCAGACGAGTTTGAGACAAAATTTGCAAAATGGCTTGGCGTAAAATATGCAAGCCTTGTAAATAGTGGATCTTCTGCAAACCTTATTGCCTTTATGGCATTAACTTCTCCTTTATTAGGTGAAAAACAAATAAAGAGGGGTGACGAGGTAATTACTGTTGCTTGTGGCTTTCCTACTACTGTAACACCCATTATTCAGTATGGGGCAATCCCCGTTTTTGTGGATGTAACAATTCCTCAGTATAACATTGATGTTACGCAGCTAGATAAAGCATTAACGAACAAAACAAAGGCTGTTATGATTGCTCATACTTTGGGAAATCCGTTTGACTTAAAGTCCATAAAAGAGTTTTGTGATAAAAATAATCTTTGGCTTGTTGAGGATAACTGTGATGCCTTAGGCTCTGAATATACTATTGATGGACAAACTAAATTTACAGGAACAATTGGCCACATAGGAACCAGTAGTTTTTACCCGCCGCATCACATGACAATGGGTGAAGGTGGTGCTGTTTACACAAATGACCCGCAATTACACAAACTTATTAATAGTTTTAGAGATTGGGGGAGAGACTGTGTTTGTCCATCAGGTAAAGATAATATTTGTAACCGCCGTTTTGATGGGCAATATGGTGAATTACCAAAAGGATACGACCATAAGTATGTGTATAGTCACTTTGGGTATAACCTAAAAGTTACTGATATGCAGGCTGCTATTGGTTGTGAACAATTGGTAAAGTTTCCTTCATTTGTTGAAAGAAGAAGACACAATTGGAACAGATTATATAACGCATTATCATCAGTTACCGATAAAATTATTCTTCCAGAACCAGCAGAAAATTCTAATCCATCATGGTTTGGCTTTTTAATTACATTAAAAGAAGAGACCGGTTTAAGCCGTGAAAAAGTGGTGCGCTATATTGAATCAAATAATGTACAAACACGCCTTTTATTTAGCGGTAACTTAATTAAACATCCGTGTTTTGACGAAATGCGTAAAACTGGTGAAGGTTATAGAGTAATTGGAGATTTAGCAGTAACCGACAGAGTTATGAATCAAACATTCTGGATTGGTGTATACCCTGGTATGACAGATGGTATGATAGATTATATGGCTAAAGTAGTTACTGAAGCGGTAAATGCATAATTAAGGAAGTCAAGTTATCAAAACTATAATAATAACAGGAGCAACATCATTTATAGGAAGGCATCTCCTACATAAGCTTATACGTGAAGATACAAAAATATATGCTGTTGTAAGAAAAAACTCAACAAAATTGCACTTACTGCCTAAATCAAAAAAAATAGAAATAATTGAACTTGATCTAGAAGATCATAGTACGCTTGATCTCATAGTACAAGAACCATGTGACTATTTTGTAGGACTTGCATGGGACGGAACTAGAGGGCCAAGTAGAGATGATAACACTCTCCAAGAGAAAAATTATAAAATAGCAATTGATACTTTAAAAGCTGTAATACGTTTAGGTTGCTCTGTTGTAATGAGTGCAGGCTCCCAAGCGGAGTATGGTAATCATAGCGATATAATAACAGAAACCTCTTTAGAAAATCCAGTAACTGCTTATGGAAGATACAAGTTAAAGTATTATTATGAAGCTTCAAAAATTTGCAAAGAATCAAATCTACGTTTTATTGAACCAAGATTTTTTAGTGTATATGGCGAAGATGATGAAAGTTCAATGATTCTTCCAACAATTAAAAAATTTATGGTAAATCAAACTGCTGATTTTACACTGTGCGAGCAGTTATGGAATTTTATTCATATTGATGATGTGGTGCACATGTTACAGAACTTATTATATTTATCAGCTGATAGTGGTGTGTATAACATTGCAAATGATGAAACAAGGCCACTTAAAGAGTTTATTAAAATAATGCATAATTTGACAAGATCAACGAGCGCACTTAACTTTGGAGCTGTGCCGTACCATTCTGCGGGAGTAGTGAACTTAATACCAGATATTTCAAAGGTTAAAATAGCTACAAAGTATGTCCCACAGGTTTATTTTGAAGAAGGGATAAGCAGGATAATAAGCAATTGTAATTTGAATTAATTTTAAAAAGAGTCTTTGTTATTCAATTAAAAAACAGTTCATTTTTTCTACATACATGACTTCTTAAATTGAATACCACTAAAATAATTTGATCTTTCTTTAGTTCATAAAATAGTTTTCATATAAATAATCATTCATGTTTAGATATTTTAGGGAACGATTATAATTATCAATTATAGCTGGCAATCTATTTAAATATTCTTTTTCTGTGCACTGTGCTAAAATTTTATCTAGATTATTATAGTTTTCTTTTCCAATTTTAATAATACCTTCAGCATTAAAAAAATCATTAATTTTACTGGCACCTAGATAAATGGGTATTGTCATTGAGGCAAAACAGTCCATAATTTTTTCTGTAAAGTAGTAGGGGCTAATACCATTTTCTATGGTAATTTGATAACGATATTTTTCTAAAGATTCTGATTTATCATTTAAGTAAATTCCACCATTAAATTTTCCAAAAATGTCAACACCAAGTTTTTGAGCTTCTTCGGCATACGCATGTCGAATTTTATGGAACTCTGTAATCTTCTTATCAGAGCAAACCATTGAAATATTTTTTGTTTTTAGTTCAAATGTTTTATCATGTATTTTGATTGATTCATTATTTTTATCTGATGACAAGCCAGCTATATTTTTACCATACCAAATTGTTGCACAGCTAGGATAAAACTTTGCATTAGTAAGTGAGTTTAAGATTCTATCATCATACGTAAAAATAGCTGAAAACTCATTTTCAAGTCCTTTATTTTTATTAAATATATAATAATCGTTGGGAACAATATCAGGTGCTTCTACTAAAAGGCCGTACTTATTATTTGGAGTTCCCATTGTTTCTAACATTGCTTGATGTGAATAAAAATGGGTTTCTAATCCGATATTATATCTATTCCATAGAAAATACTTTGAGTTATCCCTTTCTGGGCAGTGCGCAGAATGTATATCGCGTAGAAAAAATGAATCCATAGGTTTTCCCTCTGCGTTATATATTGTAGGTGCTGTAGACTCGATTATAGCAGAATGGTTATATTGAGGCATATAAATTTTTCCATATGTTTGGTGCATAATAAAAGGTGCTGCTGTATTTTTTTTTACTATTCTACGTGCATATTTAAGAGTTCGACGAATTAATTTAACTATCATAATAGCTCCTAATATATATAAATGTTCTATATATCACTTCTAGTGGATATATTAAAATAAAAGACAAAATTTTTATTACATTAATTAAGAACATTGAAATTTTTTGTTTAGTTCTTCTAAACTTTCTCAGTAAGCGAAAAAGATTATTTTCTCGAAATAATATATTAAACATGAGCTTGAAAATATATCTAATCTTATCTTTAAATACTAGTGGCTTTATGTATATTTCATCTGCCTTATTTCGAATATCTTCAATTGGTATAAATGAATCAGTAAAATTTAATTGTGTTTTTGTTACATCTTTCTTCGTGTAGCAAAATTGTCCTAACTTGTCTTCTATTTGTTTTATATCGTCATTACAATGTTTATAAGATTCCCATAGCCTCGTATTAATTTCACTTACTTCGGGATTAAATCGTTTAAATTTCTGTATGTGATCTTTTTCATCTAGACCTACAAATTTAATAATTGATTTTGCAGCTGTTTCATAGTTATATACTAGATTTTCAAATTGAACAAACAGTATATCCTTAGATCTATATTGCTTGCGCAATATTCTTGTATCATAATACCATTTAATAAAATTATTAATATTTGATGATGGAATCCACCGATCACCATAAAACAATTTGTTTGCTAGATATAAGTCTCTTGGATCTCTGTCTACAATTATTGTTTTTATATTATCAAAGTACCCAAGGTAGCTTTCTGTAGAAAAAGATGGTATTAATTGATCAATCAGCAAAAAGTTATTAGAATTTACATGTGAAAATAATTTCTCTAAATACCTTTTTGTTATAGTTTCGTATTCTAATAATGGGTTCGCAATATATTGTTCACCAAAAGAGTAATATCGAGGTCTCCATCCATATGTTCCTTCATGAAGAGGGTAATCCTTTTGTTGTTGCTTATTATAGTAACTTCGAGCAATATTAAATTTTATACTATCAACTTTTTTTGATTTTATAAAGCTACCTTCAAAATCCCATTTTCCATTCCATTTACACGTTATTAAACTTTCAATATATTCCTTTGTTATTAGCTCAAAACTATTTCCAAAAATATTAGAATACTGATTTTTAATTGTATCTATAAAATTTAGAAATCTATGAATTGCTACATCAGTTTTTAATTGGTGCCCTTCTTTTAAAGCTGTAATTAAATCGTGAATTCCATCTGGACTATGTAAAATATGGCACTCAAATGAGCTATCTAGACTGTGCACTGTAGAAAATTCTTCAATAAAGTTAGTTGCAGCACTACTGCCACTTGAGCCATATCCAGAGCATGTAATAATATTCATGTTATTTCGCCTTATTTCTTTAATATATATAGTTTACATATCCTATCTAATTTGTCAATAGAGAATAAGTTTATATTTTTATGTGTAGTAAATAATTTGTATATAACATATTATCAGAAAAAAAGTATACAATATTTGTAAAATTTATTTAAATTGGAGTAATTATAAACAATGGATATTAAGTTGTACTTAATTGACAAATACCTTTTTTTGTGTAAAATATAATTATATAAATTTATAAGGAAACATACTATGAAAGTAGCATTAATTACTGGAGTTACAGGACAAGATGGGGCTTATTTATCTGAGTTTTTAATCAAAAAAGGATATGAAGTACATGGTATAAAAAGAAGATCCTCTAGTTTTAATACTGACCGAGTAGATCACTTATATCAAGATCCTCATACAAGTAATAAAAATTTTATCTTACACTATGGCGATTTAACAGATACTTCTAATTTAGTGCGTATTATTCAGCAAGTGCAACCAGATGAGATTTATAATCTTGGTGCTCAAAGTCATGTTCAAGTTTCCTTTGAAGTACCAGAATATACAGCTGATACTGATGCATTAGGTACATTACGCTTGTTGGAAGCAATTCGTATTTTAGGCATGGAAAAAAAAGTGCGTTTTTATCAAGCCTCAACAAGCGAATTATATGGAGAGGTTCAAGAAATACCTCAAAAAGAAACTACACCATTTTATCCTCGTAGTCCATATGCAGTTGCTAAACTTTATGCATACTGGATAGTAGTGAACTATAGAGAAAGTTATGGTATATATGCTTGTAATGGAATTTTATTTAATCACGAAAGCCCTATAAGGGGAGAGACATTTGTAACAAGAAAAATTACACGTGCTGTTGCACGTATTAAGTTAGGTTTGCAAGATACACTTTATATGGGTAATATTGATGCTAAGCGAGACTGGGGTTTTGCAGGAGACTATGTCGAGCTTATGTGGCTTATGCTCCAACAACAAAATGCTAAAGATTATGTAATGGCTACAGGTATTACAACAACAGTACGCGATTTTATTTCTATGGCCTTTAATGAAGTTGGTATTGAAATTGAATGGTCTGGTACTGGTGTTGATGAAATTGGAATAGATAAGTCAACACAGAAAGTTATTGTTAAAATAGATCCACGATATTTCCGGCCTGCAGAAGTTGAGCTATTAATTGGAGATCCTTCAAAAGCAAAGGCAGAGCTTGGTTGGGAACCAAAAGTACAATTGCCTGAGTTAGTAAAAATGATGGTCGAAAATGATGTTAAGTTAGCAAAAAAAGAATTACATCTTAAAAATGGTGGGTTTGAGACACAGAATTATTATGAATAAAGTAGATAAAATATATGTAGCAGGGCACCGAGGCTTAGTAGGGAGTGCAATATTAAAACACCTACAAAAGCAAGGATACACTAATATAATTACAAAAACACACCAAGAACTTGATTTGTTAAGTCAACAAAAAGTATTAGACTTTTTTAGCTCAGAAAGTCCAGACTATGTTTTTTTGGCAGCTGCAAAGGTTGGTGGTATTGGAGCAAATGCAATGTACCCTGCTGATTTTATTTATCAAAATATGATGATTGGGTTTAATGTAGTGCATGCAGCTTATACAACTGGGGTAAAAAAGTTACTAAATCTAGGTTCATCGTGTATATATCCTAAGATGGCTAAGCAACCTTTAAAAGAATCAAGTTTGTTAACCTCAGAACTTGAGGCGACAAACGATGCATATGCACTTGCAAAAATTGCAGTTATAAAACTTTGTACATCATATAATATTCAATATGGTACAAATTTTTTATCAGCTATGCCTACAAACTTATACGGACCAGGTGACAGCTATGATTTGCAAAACTCACATGTGCTACCTGCTTTAATACGTAAATTTCATGATGCAAAAGTCTCAAAAAGTGATACAGTTACTCTGTGGGGTGATGGATCAGCCTATCGAGAATTTTTATATAGTGAGGATCTAGCAGAGGCACTTATATATATAATGAACGAAAAAAATGCTATAGATATGCGCATAGGTGACCATCCTAATATTTCTGCATTTGATTTTGTGAATATAGGAAGTGGTTCTGATTTATCGATAAAGGATCTTGCAATATTAGTATGTAAAACCGTTTATGGCGAATCAAATTGTAGTGCTTGTAAAATTATGTGGGATTCTAGTAAACCAAATGGAACACCAAAGAAACTTATGGATTCAAGTCGTTTATTTAATCTAGGTATCACACCAAAGATTAGTTTAGAAGAAGGGATAAAGCTCTCTTATGCTGATTTTCTAAAACGTTATTCATAGTAGTATAATAAGTGTTTTTTTATTAATATCATTATAATTTTTATAACCGAATTATCTCAATTGGTCTTTTATTATTTGATGAAACTACTG
>CAYJIS010000010.1:0-7437 GCA_964370315.1 uncultured Treponemataceae bacterium | reverse complement strand
AATTTTTATAACCGAATTATCTCAATTGGTCTTTTATTATTTGATGAAACTACTGGTACATCAAGATATACATCATAATTATATGGATTAGATATCCATTGTATATTATATAGCGATGCATTTAATAATATTCGATAGGTATTATTAAAATATAATGTTTTAGCAGGAATAGCTATTTCATATATATTAGTCCCCGTTGTAATATTTTGCTCTTCTGAAATATCTGTTACTGTTCTAAATAGCTCTTCAGTTCCGAGTGCAACATGAAAACCAAATTGTAAAAAGCTACTTACTTCTTTTACATCGAAGGTTAATCGTATTTTATAATCTTTTGTATATTCTAACGGCTTTACTTGTAACTTACCTTTTGAATCTATTATTTCAATTTTTAAAGGATTAAAATTTGGGCTAAAATCTTTTTCAGTATTTATCCAAGGTTTAATTTCGTTAATATTTTCATGATCTGCAACACCTAAATAGCCAGAAATAATTTTATCAATCGGTGCCTGGTCAACAGCTCTTCCTTGTTCTAGTAAAATGCCTGTATTACAAAGGTTTTTAACAGAAGGCATATTATGGCTTACAAACAAAACAGTTCGCCCTTGGCCTGTGCTAAGTTCACTCATTTTACCTATAGCTTTTTTTTGAAATGATGCATCACCAACGGCTAAAACTTCATCTGCTATTAGTATTTCGCTATCTAAGTGAGCTGCAACAGAAAAGGCTAATTTGACATACATTCCACTAGAATAGCGTTTTACAGGGGTGTCAATATGTTTGTCAATTTCGGAAAAGGCAATTATTTCATCCATTTTTCTTGCTACTTCACGCCTCTTCATACCTAAAATGGCACCATTTAAGTATATGTTTTCTCGGCCAGTTAGTTCTCCATGAAAACCTGTGCCCACTTCTAATAAGCTTGCTACGCGGCCTTTTATTTTTACAGAGCCTTCTGTAGGCGCTGTAATTCGACTTAAAATTTTTAAAAGTGTGGACTTTCCGGCACCATTTTTTCCTATTATTCCAACTCTATCACCCTGTTTAATATCAAAGTTTAGATCTTTTAAAGCCCAAAATCCTTCTTTTGTAGCATCAAAATGGTGAGCACTGCCAATTTTGGAATGAGGGTCTTCTTTTCCTCTTTTCCTTGCAATCCAGGTTTGGATATCGCGAAATAGCACGCCATTGTTTATTACACCGAGTCTATAATATTTTGATAAATTTTCACATTTAATAACTGTACTCATTTTATATCCTATTTATATTACATCAACAAAAGTTCGTTCATTTTTATTAAATAATACAAGACCAACAAACATAAAAAATGCTGTCCATGCAAGACTAATAAAAATCATTATAGAATCTACGCTACCTGCACCATAAAACCAGATTCTAAAAAGTTCTATAGGTGCACTCAATGGGTTAATATAAAAAAACCATTGTAAGTTTTCTGGTGCACTAGATAACGGGTATACTATAGGCGTAGCATACATTGCTAATTGTATACCAAAAGTAAGTAATTGACTTAAGTCGCGATACTTTGTTGTAAGTGCTGAAATCATCATGCCCATACCCGCCCCAAGCATCCCAATCCAAATAATAATAACAGGGAATGCGAGTGCCCACCATGAAATAGTTACGGTTGAATCTACAATTAAATAATAGATTAATATTATTAATAATAATCCAAATTGAAAGCCTAACTTGATTATTTGACCTATAACATTTGAAATGGGGACTACAAGCCTAGGAAAATATATTTTTCCAAACATTGGTGCGTTAACAGTAAAAACGCTCGCACAAGTTGTTAAGGAAGATGAAAAATATGTCCACAACATTGTTCCTGCAAAATAAAAAAGAGTAAAAGGTACACCATCTGTTCCAATATTTGCGATGGTACCAAAAACAAAACTGTACATCACTGTTGAAATAAGTGGTTGAATTACATACCATAAAGGACCTAAAATTGTTTGCTTATAGGCAACTGCAAAGTCTCGTTTAATAAACATGTACACTAAATCACGATATCGTATTACTTCTCGTAATTTTAAATCAAGTAGTTTATTTTTTGGTTCTAAAACAACATCCCATTTATCTTGAATCTTTGTTTGTCTATTCATTTTTACCTTTAATCCTATTTAATATAACTAGTTAATTATAACGTTTTTTCAGTTATAATTCAAGATACATCTTTAATATTTATACCTTATATTCATCAGGATTCTTTTAGTTTCTTAGTTGTATCTTTAATGCTTTCACTTGTACCTTTTTTCATAATTAGTACTTTTCCGTTTTTTATGCTAATTATTAAATTTTCTATACCACAAAGTACAACAGGAGTGTCGGTGTATACAAAACAGTTTGAGCTATTTGTTTGTACTACTTTTCCAACTATTGCGTTTCCTTCATAATTGTTTTTAAATAGGCTTGCGAATGAATCCCATGTTCCAATATCTTTCCATTTAAAACCAGCGCGGACAGCAAAAGCTTTCTTAGATTTTTCTGCAACTGCATGATCAATTGAAATTGCGATACTTTTTTTATATGTTTTTACCATATAGTTCCAAGCATTTAAATACTGTATTCCATTTTCTGTCTGTATACTTGGCTTATCTTTAGCCTTAATTACTGTAAATGCTGTTGACACTTCTGGCGTATGTAACTCAAGTTCTGTGATAAAAAGAGAGGGTAGTACACAAAACATACCGCTATTCCATAAAAAGTTTCCTTTTTTTAAATAAGTTTTTGCTGTTTTTATATCAGGCTTCTCTTTAAAAAAATCGATTTTATAGATTGATCCTACTGATTCTTTTGATACTTGCATATAGCCAAAGCTAGAGGAAGGCTCGGTTGGGGGAATTGCAAAGCATACAAAGCTTCCATTATTTGCTTGTGCAACGGCTTTTTTTACATCTTTATTAAAAGCATTAAAAGGATTTATAATATGATCACTTGTTAATATTAGTAGTGGTAATTCTGTTTCCTCTAAACTCTGGATATATCGACACACTAGCATTATAGGTGGTGCTGTGTGTTTTTGGCAAGGCTCAGCAATTACAAGAAGTTTATCTTTAAAAACGTTACTTTCTGTTTTTAAAAGAGTATTCGCATATGAGGAGCACTGCTCCATTGTTGTAGCAAGAATGTCTTGTCGTGTTACAATGTAAATTTTTCCTTTTGGTTTTAAGGAATAAGCGCGCTCTAGTGATTGTTGAAAAAAAGACAAGCCATTTTCTAATTTCATAAATTGCTTGGGAAACTCTTTATTTGAAACAGGCCAAAGTCTTTCACCAAAACCGCCTGCTAAAATTAATACATTACAATCCATACGAAAAAATTATCCGCCTATTTTAAGATACTAAATTCTACATGATTATATATAAAACTTCAAGACCTATATTTTGTTTTAAATATTGATAACCTTTAATTCTTTTTATATAAAATATTAAAACTAAATTAAAAATACTACTTGTGCTACTACATAAAATTGGATTAAGCCTATACAATACTAAACTATGTTTGTAGTATAATATTAAAAAAAATTTTTAAATAAATTCGAGTATAAGGATCTTCATTCCTACAACGTGTTATAATAATCTATAAAAGTTATACAATGTTTATAGTATATTTCCATGTAATCACCTACACTGTCTTTTATTGCCTCTTTATAAGTTGCCCACATAAACCAGTGAAACGATGTTACTGCTATGTATCCAATATAATGTTTTATATGCTTATCATATTCATCTTCAAGATATATTTTAAGAATCTCTAAGGCTTTATTCAAACTATATGTACTACAACATATAAAAGTTCCTAAATCACATGCAGGGTCTTCATTTCCTGCAAACTCCCAATCTATTAAATATATACGTTCATCTGTAACCATAAAATTACTATCATAGGCATCCATATGGCAAAGTATTTTTTCATATCCATCATCTTCAACTTTACCATATATCTCAAGTATTTTTTTCTTTGTTTGTGCAAAATCGGAATATTCATTCAATACCGAAGGATCTGTTTCAAAAATTATTTTTTCATACTTAGTTACAGCTCCCCAAATATCAAAGTCATAGTCTCTCTTTACTTTTGCATTATGTAATATCTTAAACAATTTCATTGCTTCTGTTACCTGATTATCATTACTATAATCAAAATCTGAAACATCAGGAATAAAGTATGAAATTTTATATCCAGAATCCCCAAAATACACCAGAGTTGTGTCTAAGTCTAATTCTTTGGCAACCTCTAAGGATTTTTTTTCGTTGTTTCTATTTATAATACCTTTTGTATCTTCGCCTGGATGGCGATAAATATATGTGGTATTATCAAAATCAAATTTAAAAGAATTATTCATAAATCCTTTTGTAATTGGGAAAAAATTTGTTAAATCTTGATATCTACAGTTAAAATAATCACATATGTTATCTAAAATTTGCGATTCAATATGCTTATCACATTCTATATCAAATAAACGCAATTCATCTATCGAGTCAAATTCGAAAATAGTATCGTTAGAATATTTTCGCATGTAAAGATTAAGTTTGGTAATATGTGACATGTATATTTGTTCCCATAATAGGGGCTTTGTAGATTCCTTATCATATATTCTTAAAAGAATATCCAAAAACTTTTTTGAAAAATCATTATTAAAATAAACATGCCCAAGCATATACCAAGAATCACTTCCACCTATAGTTACACTAGTAATTAAATTTTCATCATTTACACTCATACAGTATTCATCAGTTTTACCTTCTGAATATAATGCAGAGTAATAACTCTGATATACATAAGGTTCAAACACATTTTCAGCAAAGTAATTATCACTCGAACATATATATGAATTTTTTAAGTAATCTTTTGCTGCATAAAGTGATGAATTATTGTTTCTTTCATAATACTGTGTGTTTTCAATAATAATTATGTTATACTTATTTTTTAAGTAGTAGAATTGCTCTTTTAAGTAACCTACAACTAAAATTATCTCATCAATACCGCTTTCTTTAAGTTGACAAATTTGCCTTTCAATTAAAACTTCACCTTTTACTTTTATTAATCCTTTAGGTTTTTCTAAAGACAAGGGCATGAATCTAGTGCTGTTTCCTGCTGCCATTATGATGGCATTGTCTACTTTGTAAGGTTCTAAAGCATTTTCGCCCAATTGTGTAATATTATTATTAAAAAGATAGCCTTTTTGCTCAAGTAAATTTAAAGCACTAGTAAGAGCTTCAGTCGAAATTTTAAGTTTATCTTGAATTGAAGAAGTAGATAAATCTAGTCCCTTTGCTAAAATTGTTAGAATATCAAAATATAGTTGTTCCATGATTAAAATTATACTGTTATAAAGGTAAAAAGTAAAGTAGCATTAATATTAAAAGGAAAAATACAATTTGTCGTTCTGAATTAAGTTCAGTATTGCAATCCAATCCCCTCTAAATCTTTTCAAACAAAAATGAGCAAAAAGATTTTATGCGATTAATAAATGCGGTTTCGATACGGTCGCGCATAAAAAATACACTCATGGCATCAACGCCACCAACACCATATAATACAATGTTGTCGCCATGTCTAAATACGTATACAAGAGATTGCATATTACCAGGTTTTACAATATTAAAACCTTGATATTTAACGTTTTTTGTGTTTGTCATGGTGTACAGTAAATCACTAGATGTTTTGGTAAATGCTATATCAACATTAATATTTCCAAAAGGGCTCATGTTTAAGTCAGCATTTAGTTTTCCCGTATTCGTTTGTATGTTTTTCGATAGTACTTTAGCAGAAGAATATAAATCATAGTATCTATCGTAAGCTTCTGAATAATACGGAATGCCTACATATCCTTCAATGTCAAGTAGTAAGGGCTGTAATTCATCTAGTAAGTGTTCATTGCCTTTATAGGGTCTTACCTGTATTACTTCTGCAAGGTATGCAGGATTTAAATCTGTTATGGTATTAATTACTTTTTTTGTACCAGTATTGACTGGATTTAAGCTCATGTTACTTGCTTTGCCAATGCTTCGTATAAGGATTTCGCCGTTTTCTAATTTTTTTCGCTCAGCAGAACTAAGTTTACTATTAAAAACATCTTGAGAAAAAAGTAGCCCTTGTGCTAAAGCGAAAATAAAAAGCGCTACAGATAGTTTATGTTTCATGGTATACCTCTTTTGCGTATGCTACTGAGAGCTAATACAGCTCCAATAAAGGTAACACAAATTAGAATAAAAGTAAAGGCAATTAGTAGTATTTATGTATTAAGTATACGACTCTCTTATATAGTCATATTCATACAAGAGCGTACTTCTTGTAAGGTGTTTAGAGCCATTTCTCTTGCTTTATCAACGCCATTATGTAGTACTTGCTTAATATAGTCCTCTTGTGTTTCTAACTGGGCTCTTTTTTCGCGCATTGGCTTAAGCGTTTCGTTTAAGCTTTCGGTTAACATGTTTTTAAGCATTCCACCGCCACCATCGCCAATCTTTTCTGCAATTACTGTTGGCTCTTCACCTGTACAAAGTGAAATAAGCATTAAAAGGTTTGCTACTTCTGGTCTGTTTACGGGATCATAGGTAATAAAGCGCTCAGCATCAGTTTTTGCTTTTTTAATAAGTTTTGCAGTTTCATCTTCTGTAGCACTTATCATTATAGCATTCCCACGACTTTTACTCATTTTCTGACTTCCGTCAAGACCTAATATATGAGGTGTTTTACTTAATAATGCTTGTGGCTCTGGAAAAACTGGATTTTCCGGACTAAACTTTTCGTTAAAACGTCTTGCAATTGTTCGTGTCATTTCAATATGCGGTAGTTGGTCTTTTCCAACGGGTACAACGGTTCCCTTGCAAAAAAGAATATCGCATGCTTGGTGAACAGGGTAGGTGTACATTCCAGCATTAACACTCTTAATGCCTGCACTTGTAATTTCTTCTTTAACTGTTGGGTTTCGGCTTAATTCTGAGTTAGAAACAAGGGTTAAAAAGGGGAGCATCAATTGGTTTGCTTCTGGTATGTATGAGTGTGGATAGATAATAACATCATCGGAAGGCTCAATACCTGCTGCTATATAATCAATAACAAGCTGTTTTGTATTTTGCGATATTTCGTGAAATGCATCATGGTCTGTTAACACTTGGTAATCTGCTATTAGAATACAGGTAGGAACGTTTAATTTAGAAAGGCGTACGCGGTTTTGTAATGATCCAAAATAGTGACCAATATGTAGCCTTCCAGTTGGGCGGTCCCCAGTAAGCACTCTATATTTTTTAGGATTTGTTTGAATATCTTGTTCTAATTTTTTACTTTTTTCTAATGCTACTTCATATGTATCTGACATATCTCTTCCTTTTATCTTATAATCTTAAGTGTGTACTGTAATTTTTGTATTAGTATAGTATCATTGTTTAAAGAAATTGTAAAGACGATTTAAAAATC
>CAYJIS010000009.1:0-50651 GCA_964370315.1 uncultured Treponemataceae bacterium | reverse complement strand
GAACAATGGGCTACGGTACGGGGGCTGCAATGGGGGCTCAGCTTGCAAACCCAGACAAGCGTGTTGTGCATATTGCAGGTGACGGTTCCTTCCGTATGAATTGTAACGAGCTTTCAACCATAGAGCACTACGACATACCAATGATTACCATTGTGGTAAATAACGGAACGCTCGGAATGGTTCGCCAGTGGCAAAACCTCTTTTATGACAAGCGCTTTTCACAAACAACACTCGACCGTGGGCCAGACTTTATTAAACTTGCAGACGCCTACGGAATCCGTGCATTTAAGGCAACAACCGAAGCCGAGTTTAAGGATGCGTTCAACAAGGCAGTAGCCGAAAACAAACCCTGCCTCATCGAAGCTATGATTAACATTGACGAAATGGTTCTCCCAATGGTTCCAGCGGGTAAGGCAATAGACGATACGCTTTTGGAAGTGTAGGGTATAATTACTAGTTGTTAGGATGTAGAAGGGGAGTTTAGCCTCTAGCTTTGCCGAGGGGGAGACTTCCCCCTTATAAAATTTACATCCTTACTTTTTTCCAACTCGTACCATTATTCTAAATAAAACAAGTCCAATAATAAAGAAAATTGAAATTACTGCAACACCGAGCTGTTCTTTTCCAGTAAGCATAGTCACTATACCAATAGTAAAAGTACCTAAAAATGAGGCACCTTTACCGCAAATATCCATAAAGCTAAAGTACTTGCCTGAGTCTTCTGCAGGTATTATTTTAGCAAAATAGGATCGTGAGAGGGCTTGAATGGTGCCTTGGAAAAGACCAACACAAATAGCTAAAATCCAAAATTCGGTTGTAGTATCAAGACCTATTGCATAGATGGCTATACCGAGGTATGCAACAATACAAAGAGTAAGAATACTTTCTGGGTTTATTTTTGACGTAATACGTCCTAAAATAATTGCCGCGGGAAATGCAATTAATTGCGTAACCAAGAGTGCTATAATCAATTGGTTTGAATCTAACCCTAAAGCTTCACCATATGCCGTGGACATTGAAATAACGGTGTATACTCCATCTATGTAGAAAAAGAATGCAAGTAAAAATAATAACAGACGTTTATCTTTTAGAACACTATTAAGTGTTTCACGTAATTCGACAAAGCCGTTAATAAATGGATTTTTATCATTTTGAATAAAGGATTTTTGCTTATATGACTTAAAAAGAGGAAGTGAAAAAAGCAGCCACCAAAGCATGTGAATAATTATCGCTATTTGTATGGCTTGAACCATCCCGATACCAAATCGTTCACCAAATAAAATTAATCCTAATCCAACAATAAAGGGAACACAGCTTCCAACATAACCATAAGCATATCCATAGGAGGATACTATATCCATTCTATCAGAGTTAGTAACATCTAGTAACATTGAATCACTAAATATAAAACTTAATTGACAAGCTGACTTTGCAATAATAAATAAAATTAAAAAAGATAGCCATGTGGGCATAAAACCCATCAAGATGCCAGAAATAACACCAAAAAGAACACAGATAAAAAACAGCTTAATTTTCATATCTTTCCTATCTGAGACTGCCCCTAGCATGGGTCCTGTAATTGCAACGACTCCAGTCACAATTGATGAAGCAAAACTCCAATAGGCAAGATATTGTACAGACGTTAATCCACCTTCAGTTGCTAGATAGTTAAAATAAATTGGAATAATGGCCGTTATAAGTAATATAAAAGCAGAATTTCCTACATCGTACTTTACCCAAGATTTTTCGAGTTTAGTAAGTTTAAACATTTTTTACTTCCTTATTAATTATTTTAGAAACATTTATATGCAACTACTTATATTGCACTGATATATTTTTTATATATTTAATTCTCTTCATGTAGCTGTTAAAGATGTGTTAGTTTTTTAGAACAGCAAAACGTACGTTAATAGAACCGCAAAAAATACTACGGTTAATAAATTCATTGTTCCAAATTCAATTTCAGGATTATGAGCTTTATGAAAAAATGCACTCTTTGATATGAAAAACATGTATATGAGTATAGCTACTATAACTGTTGAAAACCATTGTATTGCTTTATAGAAATAGCTTATAGAATCAATTTTATACGAATATCCTAACGTAATATACATAAACTCTTGCCCAAAAATTCCACTTAGTAAACAAGAAGTTGCTAATATCATTAATGCAATTACAGCCGGCACATCGTTTTTGTGAAAATTATTCTTAGTAGTATTTCCAAAAAGCATTGTTCCAAATTTAACAAAGGATAATGTTGTTCCTAGGTTAATTATTATTATGAGAGTTTGAGCAATTAATTCACTTCCTCCAGCTTGAATGAAATATTTTGATATACTTCCATTAAAAAAAGGTGCCCCAGTAATCCCCAAAATACCAACTAGTAATGCTATACCAACAGTACTCATGTTTTTCATTACACCTCTAATCTCATAAACATTTCTGGTTCCATATTGTTTAATCAGAATTCCTGCACATAAGAATAAAAGGGATTTAAAAAAAGCATGATTTACTATGTGTAGTATTGCACCACTAAGGGCATACTCATTAGCTAAACTTATACCTATCAAGATAAGTCCAAGCTGAGATATTGTATGGTAGGCAAGAATAAGTTTTATATCTGTTTGTGATAATGCTAGAATTATACCTATTAAACCAGTTGCAAACCCTATAATTAAAAAAAATGAATCAGTATTTATTATAGGTAAAAACAAAACACGAAGTCTAATAAAGAGAAATAGTCCACATTTAACATATAAACCAGATAAAATAGCCGAAACCACAGCCGGAGCTCCAGGGGTTCCATGTGCTTTTGGCAGCCAACTGTAGAGTGGTAAGAATGCACACTTTAAAGTGACCCCTGTTAATAAAAATGCATAGGGTAGTGCTAATGCTTTTTTATCTTCAAATGATGAAACAAGAATTACAAGTGAAGAAAGATTTAATTCACCAAAAATTTTATATATATACCCTATACCCATTAGAAAAAATAGCATACCTACCATGTTTGTTAAAAGATATACCATTCCATCATATAAAGATCGTGATGTTCTATTGTACAAAATAAGCATCGAACATAAGATAGAGCTAATTTCTAGTACTAAGTAAATATTAAATAAATCATCTGATAAAATAGCAGTAAAAATAAGTGCTTGTAGAGAAAAGAGTAAAAATACAAAAAGCCCATGTGTTGTTTCTCGTGTTAAAGTATATAAAAACGATACTGTAAAAATAAAAGATGCTAATAGTATAAATACAGAGGAGAGTTCATTGAGTATTAAGGGAATACTTAAACTATTAATTGATCCAGCATAAAATACAATATCATAATTGTTACGTACAAATAAAAAGAGATATAAAGTAGTCGTAAAGATACATCCCTGTAGTAAACCTGCAATTATTCTCGTAATTTTTGTATCAAGTAGATATGTAAGAAGTGCTATAGGTATAGGTATAAATAGTAATAATGCTAAAATCACTTAACCTTCCTCTCTTTTTCTTGCTTGTAATGCCTTTTTCCAGTTAGTAGTACCATACTTATGATACAAACCTATAAACATCGACATAGCAACTGCTGTAACAGCTATACCCACTACAATAGCTGTAATCATAAGAGCCTGTGGAATTGGGTCTGCAACATTACTTAAGTTCTCTCCAATGGGAGGCTGTGTTCCAAGAGTATTGTTAATTGATAAAAAGAATAATATTACACCGATTTCCATTATTGAAATAGATATTATTGTTTTTATTATATTACGTCTTGCAATTAAACCAAATAAACCAATAAAAAACAGCGCAAGGGCACATATTTCAGTGTTATTCATAGTTTCCCCCGAGTGTTCTGTGCTGACTTTGTCCAATTAATCTCAAAAAAATTATAATTAAGCCCATAAATACTTTTAGTGAAATTAAAACATTACTAAGAACCATGTATACAAACCTCTGTAAATAACTTGTATTGGAATAGAAAAGAAAATATAATGCCACTAAGCTAAGAAACAGTATAAAAATAATTTTTTCAAGTGAAGTTAAAAGCAAAATAGGTATGTTTATTCTTCGATCTGTTAGGTATAATGACATAACTAAAACAGCTAAAATAGCACCACCTTGAAAACCTCCACCAGGTGAATTAGGTCCAAATGCCGTTATGCTTATGCCAAAAATTAAAAATAATGGCATCATAAGGTGCAAGGCTCCAGATGCAATAATTGAAGGCCTGTAGTCATCATTAATTTCAGCCTCAATGTGTATTCTCTCTGTTTGTTCCAATCGTAAAAATTGACTTAATCCTAACGTGGCTGATAGTAATAAAAATGTTTCAAAAAGAGTATCAAAGACTCTAAAATCAAGATAGACTGCTGTAACGGCATTTAGAGCAGCAGTGTTTTTATAATGTGTTAAAACTAAATCCATAAGACCAGTTCCTTCGTAATTCTTTGTTAAAGTAGTAGCATATACTACAAGTATGAAGATGCTAAGTAATAATACAAATAATAATACTTTTCTCATTGTTAAATATTCCTTGCAATTGGTTTAACTATGCTAATCGCTGTATTGGGAAAAATAGTTATTAAATCACTATAGACATCTTGTATAAAGTATGAATCTTCTTCTGCATAGAGAATTATATTGTCTTTTGTTACTTCATAGGCAATATCATAAAAATGATCATTTAATTCTTTTTGTGTTTTAACATGTACCAAGTTAGCTTCAAGTTCTTTTTTAGCTGCACACCTATTTATACTTGTCCAAAGTTTATTTTCCGTTTTAGTGTCAGATGGTAAAGCACATACGGTGCACACTCTGTATTTTTGTATTCCAGCGAGTAAGATAATTGTAGAAAGTGTACTACCTATGATAACTTCAGCAAGTGCAACATCAGGAGCTGCTAAAAATAAATACACAAGGGCGGCAAACATTGAGCAAGTTCCAGATAAAATAATTGCAATTCGCAATTTATGTGTAAAAATTATGACACATGATAAGACAATTAAAAGTATGAGTAAAGTATTATATAAGTAGTTCATTATTCTCCTTCTTCACGTATCTTATTATAAAAAGCACTGTATGCAATTTTATTTGAAGTTATTGGAAACATTACGATAGCAATAAATAACACTAAAATTACTTTAAAACTCATAAATGAAATTCCATTATGAAATATAACTCCAAGCGAAAAAGTTAATAAACCACAGCTATCAATTATTGAACAAAGTAATAGTTTTTGCTTAAAGTTTTTTGTGAGAAGAATACAAATACTGCCTATTAAACAAAGTAAAAGGCCAATAAACATACAAATATTACCAATTATTTCCATGTTAAAGCTTTCCAAATCTTGAAATAAAAACAGAATAAAACTGTATACCAACAAAACCTACCAAAACGAAAACAAGGGCAACATCAACATAATAATCAATATCTGTAACGAGTGCATACAGAATGATAGCTATTGTAGTTATTGAACAGCACAAATTTGATGCCAATACTCTATCCCATAGGGTAGGTCCTTTTAAAATTGAACTAATTAATACAATAAAGGTAAGAGTAATAATAATGAATAATATTGTGGTGAACATATCTAACTCCTCAGTGCTTTGTCAAATTGTTTACATGAATCAAGGGGGTCTGTTTTAATTTTTAAAACGTTAATTGATCCAGCTTTGCTTTTTATTGAAACTGTGCCTGGTGATAGGGTTATTGCTTGACATATAAAAAGACGAAACAGGCCTTTGCTCGTTTCAATGGGAAGCTTTTCAATACTCGTTGGAATTTTTCCAGAAAGCTTTATAAAAAGCCATAATGTTTTAAACGTACTTATGTATATAGATTTTATTAGCACTAGTATAAAAAGAATAATTTTAAATATGTTATTATTAAAGCTCCCAGAAAAACGAAAGCTAATTATCGAAAACACAGATGAAAAAAGGCTTATTATGCTGCATAAAATTAATGCTGTAGAGCTAGTATTACCTGCTAATACTAATGATATGAAAAAAAAGAGAACAATATAATATAAAAAGAGTCGTATTTTTTTATTCACTTTGTACATGTATAATATTATAACACAACAAATTATAATTGTGTTTTTTTTTTAATCGACTACTATAAAAAAAATAAAGCGTGCTGTTTAATAAATAAAGTTTTTTTTATCTATTTAACTTGACAACTTAAAACTCATGTGCTATTATTGTATATGAGTACTTTATTAATTATTGACCCCCAAAACGATTTTTGTCATCCCAATGGTGCTCTTTACGTAAAAGGAGCTCAAGAAGACTGTATTTGCTTGGCAAATTTTATACAAAATAACAAAGATTCTTTTCAATCTATGTTTGTAACAATAGATTCTCATCCATACTATCATATATCACATCCTGCATATTGGGTTACAGACAATGGTTCCACACCTAAAACCTACACTCAGATAACGTACGATGATTTTTTGAGAGGCAAAATACGACCAAAAGATGAGTCGCTTAATAATTATATAAACTTTTACTTAGAATCATTACAAGTTAGAGGACGCTATACTCTCACATTATGGCCACCTCATTGCTTAATAGGCTCAGAAGGGATGGCCATTGAAAAGAATATTTGGGATGCAGTCCAGTCTTGGCAAGTTAGTGAGTATGGTCATAATATTACGTTCGTAAATAAATCTACCAATGCAAATACTGAACACTATAGCTGTGTTCAAGCTGAGGTTCCAGATGATCGTGATCCTACAACTTGTACAAATTACGACTTTATTAATAAATTAAAAGATCAAAATGAAATTTTTATAGCAGGTGAAGCATTAAGCCACTGTGTTGCTAATACTATAAGAGATTTATCTGTTCACATACCTTTGTCTAAAATGACATTGCTTACAGATTGTACTTCTCCTATTCCAGGGTTTGAACACGAGGCTGAAACTTTTATTAATGAAATGTGCGCGCGAGGTATGCATACTGCCATTAGTACGGCTGTACGTGTTTACGCTCATAGATAATATTAATCTATTCTATTTAAATTAAAAAAGGCTGTCTATCAAGTTGTTATACTTTTTAGTCAGCCCTTTTATATTATCAAGTAACAACTTAATGGACACTTCCATTGATTGTTTTTTCAGTAGATAAAGCTTTTCCTTCAACCATAAGGTTTTTACCTGCAATTTGTACTTTCCTATCAACTACTTTTATTTCTACTGCAAAAAAAACTTCAGCACCGATCAGTTCTGGTTTATCGATTGAATCTTCGCTTCCTTCAAGTGTAATTAAACTGCCAGGCTTTGCCCAATCACAGGTTAATGGCTCCACACAATCTTTCCCATCATCATCTTTATAGTCAGCTGCTAAAAGCATGCCGTGACTTTCAATCCCCCTCATTTTTCTTGGGGCTAAGTTAAAAGCAATTATAACATTCTTACCTAAAAGCTCTTCCTCTTTTAAATATGGTACTAGGCCTGAAAGAATAGTACGAGTTGTACCAGTTCCATCATCGAGAGTTTCAATGTATAATTTATCAGCTTCTGGGTGTTTTTCCACTGTTTTAATTGTAGCAACCTTTAAGCTAATATGTTTATTAAAATGTTCTACTGGGTTTTCTGCCATAACAATTTCTGGAGCAGATTTTTTTTCTTTTTTCTTATCTTGATTTTTTCCACTGTTTTCTTTAGCTTCTTTTCTTTCTGCTTGCGTTCCACTATAACGTGCACGATATGTATCAATAGCCTTATTGTCTAAGGGTGTAAATACGATTTCAGCATTGTCTACTCTTTCAAGACCTTCTAATGTACCAAGATTATCCCAAAGTAGCGCATTATCATTATTACGTACTCCAATCTTTGAAATACAGCCTGATTTAGCAAAAAATCCCAAGACTTTTTCTGCATACTGAGGAATGAATGGGTGTACCATTATCATTAGATCTTTAATAACATAACAAAGGTCCCTAATCAAACTTGCTGCTGCCTCTGGATTTTCATTGCGAGTCTTCCATGGCTCACCATCTTGAAAGGCCTTATTTGCTATATCAGATATTGCTAAAATTTCATGCATTGCATCTTTTAGGTTCGCCCATTCAAAATACTCTGTAACTTTTTTTTCTCTCTCTAAGATATTTTCCCATAGTTCATTATTTGATATTCCCTGTGGGATAATTCCATCATAGTATCTACTTACAAATGTAGTTGTTCTGTTTACAAGATTGCCGAGATTTCCAATTAATTCTGAGTTAAGTTTCACTTGAAAGTCAGACCACGTAAACTGTGTATCTTGTTTTTCTGGTCTATTGTAAAATATATAAAAACGCCATGCATCTGCAGAAATCCCAGATTCTTTAGCGTCACTTCCAAATACACCAACACCTTTTGATTTACTAAATTTTCCACCTTCATAGTTTAAGTATTCTGAACTACTCATATGGTATAATTTTGTCCAATCTTTTCCACTTCCAATTAGTGTTGAAGGAAAAATAACAGTGTGAAATGGAATATTATCTTTACCAATAAATTGAAATAAATCAACAGGATGCTTTGCATTTTCGTCGCTTGATTCTGATGGAATCCACCACGATTTCCAATCTGGAACTTCAATTTGACTTATTTCACCCTTGTCTGCTTTTTCTTGCATACGGTTTGTAAGAGCATGCGTAATTGAAATATATCCAATTGGAGCATCAAACCATACATAAAATACTTTCTTTTCAAAACCTTCTTTTGGTACTGGAATTCCCCATTTTAAGTCGCGAGTAATAGCTCTTTCGTGTAAACCGTCTCTAATCCAGCTTTTAGTCATTTGAACAGCATTTTTAGCCCATCGTCCCTTTTCGCTTGTATCATTCATCCAGGGAGCATATTCTTTTTGAATTCCAGGTAAATCTATATATAAATGTTTTGTAGATTTTAGTACAGGAGTTTCTGAACAAGTTAAACATCTGGGCTCTTTTAGTTCAGTAGGTTCTAATAGTTTACCGCAAGACTCACATTGGTCACCTCGCGCATCATCATAGTTACAGTGAGGGCATATACCTCGTACGTACCGGTCTGCTAAAAATCGATCACAACTTGAACAAAATAGCTGTTCAATTGTTTGCTCTTTTACAAAACCTCTTTCATCAAGTGATTTAAACATTTCTTGCACAATTGTTGTTTGTTCTGGGTCTGAAGTTCTTCCAAAGTGGTCAAAGTTAATGTTAAACCATTCATAGATATCTTTGTGAATGGCATTGTAGTAATCGCAAAGTTCTTTTGGGGTTTTACCTTCTTCAATTGCCTTTGTTTCAGTAGCTGTTCCGTATTCATCGGTACCACAAATATACATCGTGTCATAGCCACGACTTCTACAAAAGCGTGCAAACACGTCTGCTGATAATACTTGAATTAAATTCCCTAAGTGCGGAATATTATTTACATAGGGTAGTGCTGAGGTTATTAGTCTTCTATTCATAGGGAATAGTGTACTATTTTTTTGATTTTTTTGCAACTGTCTTTTTTTTACCAGGAATTATTGTTAAAGAAATATTTTTCTCAGTTTCATACCCAGGCTGCAAATCGATATCCCAATAAAAAACACATGTATGAGCTTCGTATTGAACACAGTCAATTTTTTGCTTGTTAATACATTGAGTGTGGTATGGATACATAGAATAGGTACTATTTTCATTTAATTCAAACAATAGTTGCACATTTGAATGTAAGTCCTCAAGCTGAACTAAGGATACACCATCTTTATAATAACATGGTTTTGATGTATCTGGTACATCTTTATTTTCCATTGCAATTATTTCAGCTAGTACGTTTTGATTAGTGTCTCCGGAAAATGAAATATTTTGTTCAACTGCAAACTTTGCTTTAATAGGTGTTACACCGTTGTTTTTTAAAATATATTGAACTAATACACCATTATTATTAAAGTTATAATTTTTCTTAATTATTACAGGATTGTTGTCTTCTCCCCAAAGACATTCGGCAATTAACTGTATGCTACTTTTAGAGCGGTTAAATGTATGCTCTGAATATTTAATTGTTGGTAAGTTGACCGTTACAGGAGCTTTACCTGAACTTAGTTTATTAAAATCGGATTTAGATAATAAGTGGTCTACAAACATTTTCTTATTATATAAATCTGTAGTTTTATCAGTTTTTTGAAATCTTCTAGAAGCATTACAATAATTCTTTGAATTACTTATTATATCGAGTTCAAATAGCATACCACCAGTTTGCATAATATAAGCATTAAAGGAATCAAAGCTACAAACATATTCTTTATTACCATTATGCATGAAATCAAATGAAGTTGTGTTTTCACTAAAGCCGCTCGCTTCTCGAACTAGTTTTTCTGCTTCAATAAGGTTTTGATACGCACTATCGAGTATTGATTTGCTACGAACTCCACCATTTCCATTGAAAATATATGCAGAATAGTTCTGGGCTTGGAAAACATGTTCACGTGCAGCCTTTTTACGTACTTTATCTCCTCTGCATTGATTAACAAGAGTACTCGTATATACCATATGAGAGTAAAGAAATAAAGCTTGCTCATATACCGTTAAAAAATCTTGTGCGGTTGGATACAAAGATTCAGTTAGAACATGCGTGTCAGCTGCATAAGGCTCGGTTGCCCAAACTGCTAATTCTGATTCACATCCAGATGGTATATAGCAACGATTTCGTTGTGTATTTTTTTTAAGAAAATCATACGGTAATGCAAATTTTATATCTGAATTATTTTCAATTAGTTTTAAGAATGAATCAAACCATTTATTTGATATTAGTTGTAAAAAATCATCAACTGAATAAAAGCCAGCTATTATACTATTATTTGCTGAGCGCAGAATATCCTGTAGAAATCGTAAATATTCAGAAGGTTGTTGATTTGTGTGCGCTATACAACCTTTGTGTAGAGGAATAACCGTAGTTGTTCTACCTAGGTTTTCAACAATGTGCGGTACAAAAGAAGGCGCAGGATTAATACCTCTTTTTGGCATTAATCTAGAGTCTAAGAAAGTATACTCCATTGCGCATGTGTTAAAAGTTGAAATTAAACTTGGATCCCAGATGCTTTCATTTAGAAAAACACCACGGGGTTTTTTTCCTGTTAACTTTCGGATAAGGGTTGTTAAATTTTCAATTTGTGTTACTCTGTCTGTTGGAGAAATAAGAGGTAATATTGGTTCAAAAAAGCCACCTCCTATCAATTCTATTTGTCCTGCACTTGTACGTTCTGATAAAATAGTAATAACTTCAGGATGATTTACTTTTAACCACTCCAGAACTACTCCAGGGATATATAAACTCAATCGTATATCAGTATAAGTACATAGGAAAGAAAATATTTTCTTAAATTTATTTAGGTATATATCTTTAATATTCGAAGATATTTGTGAGCCTTCATTAGAAAATTTTATTCCAAAACATAAATTTATTTTATTCATTAATACTCACATGATACACTAAAATTGATTTTTTTTAAAGCTACTATATAGCAATTTTGTAAAAAATCTTAAAAAAATCTGACTCTTAACCATGAAACATTCCAACCATAGAGGGCAAGAAGTATTATTGCCATAGTAATTAACATTAAAGAAAGTGTTTTAAAATTAGAGGAGACAATAACAGATAAGTTCTTTTTATTAATTGCATATAGAACATACACTAAAATATAAAATGATGTTATAGTTGCAAAACCGATTATTAGTGAAGATGCAAAACTGGTTCCTTCATTAACAGCTAAAAAAACCGAAAAGTAACTCAATGTAAAATCAGAAATTTGAGTTGTAAATGCATTATTTCGTGCTTCCTTTATAAACATAGAACCTATAACAAGCAATAATAGTGTAAAAAATGGGAATAAGAATGTCATATGGTATGGAATTAATACAAAAATTAATAGTAATCTCATTGCTATTATAGCTAAACTCACACCAATTATATTTTTAATATACACTGAAAAAACAGTATGTATTTTTTCAGGGTTTTCCAATAAATTTTTTATTCCAATACCATATATTAAGCATGCAGACATTGTAAAAAAATATAAAAAGGTTGTCTTAAACACCATTTAAATCCTCCTTGTTATTTTCTTCACTTTTTGCAATTTTGTTTTTAAAAATAATAGGTAAAAGAACCATAAAAAATGCTAATTGAATCAAGGCACCTGGAATGCTAGACCAAAAAAAACTATAATCTGATAAAACGTTACTAAACAGGGAAATGGTAATTACTCCTTGCGGACTTGGATATGAAATTGAACCAAAAGCAAGTATTTCTCTTAATAAAAAGAAAATTAATGCAACAAAAGATAAGAGATACAGGACTTTAAAAGAATTTTTTCGCTTTTCATCAGAACTACTATCTGCATCCACAAGAAGTTTGTCAAATGTTAACACAGATAGTGGAGTAAGATACACTACAAAGGATATAGTGAGACCAATGATGGGTGAAATCATTGTTACAATTTGATGTAGTATAACTGTAGTTAGGGAAGAAAACAGTAAGACAATCGGTATTCTATAATTATCGTTTAATGAATCAAGCATATGTGATGTTGCTATACTTACAAGTAAGCTTATGTTAAAAATAACAATCAAAATAAATCCATATCCAAAATAAGGAGGTGAGGGAATAAAAATAGAAATACTTGTAACTATGTATAGAAAAACACTTTTTTTATTCATAACGCACCTCCATTTGCAAACGACTCTTCAAAAGCCTTTTCGATAACTTCTTCCCAGTAAGCACTTTGCATTTCTGTTATTCCATGTACTTGATTATTTGAAAGATTTCTTAAACCTGCAATTCCAAAAAATCGTGCACCATTTGCAGTGTCGTATATAAAAACGGCGGGAAAAGGGCCTGAAATTCCCATAATTCTAATTATACTTACATATTGTTTGTTTGAAGCGTTAGAAGAGTTTGTGCTTAAAGCGTAAAAATTTCCTAATGCTTCTAAACTAGATGTTAAAAAAATGGGTTCACCAACAGCGTACGTATTCGGTTCAAAATCATCTAAGACCTGTTGGATTTCATTGCCGAGACCCCTATCTTTAAATTCAACTACAGGTATGTTAATTAAACACACAATTACTATGAGTAAAATAATACTGGTAATTGAGAGTTGAACTTTTCGAACATCGCTTCGTTTCATGCTATATCCTTTGTACTTGTAGTAAGTCTAATTTTTTCTTAAGATTTTTTGTATAAATTTTAGATTCTAAATGTAAAATAACTGGTGAAATGAGGTTTACTATTAGCAATACAAAAAGAATTCCTATAGATGAAGTTCCTGCACCACAAATTAAAAAAGTTAAAATACCTGAAATAACGCCATACGAAATTTTACCACCTATTGTAAGAGGCGTAGTACCAAACCAGCCAATGAGAAAAAAAGCTGAAAATAAAGTACCACCAGTAAAAAGTGCTAAAAGAATGTCTCCATCTCCTAATAAACCTGCATAAGGATACAAGCTAAATGCATATACGCAAAATGAATATGCTACTAAAAAAACAATTGGTAAAACATAGTCAATAGATTTTGTTATAATTAAAATAATTGAAGCAATAATTGTAATTATATTAAAACGAAATGCTGGTATTGTTGACTGTGAATCTGCTAGCAACGTAAAATATCCTTCAGGAACAGAGATACCAACATTATTAAAAAATGCGCTATTTAATAATGTTGTTAAACGAGTGTCAAGTCTGTCAACTTGTATTAATCCATCACTCACAAGTTTTGTAGCTATATTTTGGTGCTGTACTGATTCAGGACTTAGTAAAAAATCTGGAAACGCACTTGGATATGCAAAATACATTATAACCAAAGTTAGTACAATGGGGTTGACCCATGCCTGTGCAAAGGAATTATATATCATCCTTTCAAAAAATAATACAAAAAAAGGAATTAAAGCTGCTAATATTAAATTATATTCTTCTGGAACCAAAAGACCAATAATAATTCCTTGAAGTATTATTGACAAAGAAAATGAAACTGTTTTTTTATGTAAAAGACAGTGTGTTAATTCTGCACACACAGATGTTAGCACAACAATTAGTAAAAGCTGTAATGATAATGCGTTAGACCCAATGGCTAATATAATTATATACGGAATAACAACAATTAAGTAAACGAGAAGTGTTTGATTTAAGGATAAATTTGAATTACAAAAAGGCGCTAGCGTATGTAATTTATATTTCGGTTTCATTATCTTCCTCCTTAATTAGGGATATCGTTTGAAACAAGGGTAGTCTAGAAGGACATGAGGTATTACACAGCGCACAATCATCACATAAAGCAGCGGATAACTTTACAGCATTATCTATTGGAAACTTGTGTATATAATAGCCATATAGCTTATCTGGTAAAAGACCAGATGGACAGGTGTGTCTACATTTTCCACAATGGATACACGGTGATTGTCGTTGATCTGGTACACTCGTTGCACTCAATAAGGTAATGCTTTTTAAATATTTTGTTACAGGTATGTTCAAATCGGATATTGCAATACCTTTTACTAAACCATTAGTAATAACTTTAGCAGGAAGTTTTTCAGTCCCTCCACATTCTTCTAAAAGTCTTTTTATTGGTGTTCCTATTTTTGTAGAGTATATATGACTTTCATGCAGAGCTTCTCCATTTATTTCTACGAGAGTATCTGTCGATGGAAACTCGCTAACAATTCCTTTGTAAATAGATAAGGCTGTGGTTGTATCAATACAAATTTTCATATTAGCTTTTATGGCTGCTGGCATGGAACTTTTATGCTTAACTATTAATGTTTCAAGCTCTCTTGGTGATGCACTCGGATATAAGTTACAGTTAACAGGTATAAAAAAATGTGGGATATCATTAATAATTTCTTGAATATCACTTTCTGAAAAACTATTAATCATACTTGTACTTATAAAAAAAACTATTCCATCAGCATTCATAGCCCTTGCACAAATTTTACTTCCTTCAAAAATTTCTCTTTTAAAAATATGAGTTGATGTTGTACTTACCGTTATACTTGGATCTGAATCAAAAAGTAAAACACCGAGAGTTTTTTGATTTGCTGATAAGGAATTAATTTGATGAGAAAGTGAACCTAAATGAGAATCAAGGGTATTAACAATTCCTTGCTGGTGTATTTGTGAAAGAAGACGAGACGATGTATCATATTTCCAACTTCTTGTTCTTCTCTCTTTTCCTGTATAGGAAAAGCTACCTCGTAGACTAATTACAATGCATTCTTCTTCTTTGCCGTTTGGCATCATCCGAGTTTCAAATGCAACTACAGTACCTGGAATTGGTGAATGTATATTTAAGGATGCTTTTCTATTGCTTGCAATTAGTTGTCCCTCTTCAACAGAGTCACCAATAGTAACAAATGCTTTGCATTTTGTAATTCCGTCTTGGTTTAGAGAAACATAGGCTGTAGAAGGTATATAGGCTAAGTCTACATGTTCATACATATATTTGGGGAAATTAAAGTTTTGTTTTTTTTCTTTCATATAATCACTGCCTCTTTAGTTTTAAGAAAATTAAAACAATTGTTATATATATACACCCAAACACTAAAAAAATTAAAGCTTCAAATGATGTTTTTATACTTGCACTTGTTGCATAACTTACTCGTGAAAACCCAGCTTGACTAGCTAGTAGTTTTTCTGCCCCAGCATTTGAATTTGCTAATGCAATATCTAAAAAATTGTTGATATATGCATCATCAAAACTTGCAATGATCTCTGTTTGCTCAATTAATGTAAAACCTTCTGAAACATACTGGGTAAATGATACACTTTCTCCTGGTTGAACAATTTCTTGTACATCATCTGTAACTCTCATAAAAGGATATGTTTCAATTTTCCATGCAGCATCAATGTAATCTGTTAAATCTGGTAATCTATCACCTGCTTGTGCTTGAATAGTTTGTATATAGCTTTCAGACGAAAAATCATCAACTACAGTATACCCTGAAGGGGATGGAATATGCAAGGCTTTTGAAGTGTTTTTTTGCTGTGGTTGTACATTTATTGTTGAAATAATGGTTAAAAAAACAAATGAAATAAATGGGATGAGCGCGTATCTAGGCTTACGTACTGTATTTGTTGGAACGGTAAAAGCGTTGTAAATTAAAGTAGGTTGAAAAAAAGCATTGGTGTGAATATACGTTTTTATTGTATATACAATGTACAACGAACTTATACTTGCTATGCTAGAAAATGAAAACAAAATGAGACCTCTCAGTCCTAATAAAAGAGAGGCAATAAACATAAAAGAAACTGATATAAATAAAAGATATTCCTTTTTTATTCTTTCACGCCAATATTGACGATGCCAATATTTTTGAATTCTAAAAACTGCATATGACAACAAAGATACACTTGCAGCTATATGATAAAAGGGGGTAGTAATACTAAAAAGAATATAGGGTAAAAGGAGGCATAGAAAGTACATTTTATTTTTGCTATTAATAAATAATAAAAACGAAAAAACGATTGCTAAAACAAATGGTATTGCAGGAACTGAAGCTTGCGTGTCTATTCCCCAGACATAATCAAAATCATCTAAAGCAGAGTATACATTTTGTACATATTCTTGTGGAATATAAAAGAGATGATAGTTCTCATCTTTGTCAAAGAAATACATGTTTTGAAGTTGTTCATGTGTAAATGTATCTGTGTCTTTATGTATTTGTACAGGTGCTAAAGTTGATAGTGCAGGAAAGGGGTTATGATTAATTGATAATATATCTTGTATTCCTTCTTCATTAAGAGACTCAATTAGTAGCTCAGTGTCCGCTTGAATATCAACATAGAGAACGTTATATTTATCCCAAATTTGTGTAGACGGTACTATTCTTAGTGAAATGATTTGATAAAGAGACATAATTGTAATTATAGATAAACATAAGAGAAACAATACTTTTTTCATATATTCCCGGTTATTAATTATACTTTAAATGTTTATAGAATTGAAAATGCAATACCGATGAAAATACCTAGCAAACTTCCTATACCAACTTCTAAAGGCTTGTGTCCATGTACTTCTTTTATCTTTTTGAATTCTAAAATTTCTTTTTTTTGCAATGTTTTTCCAAGCTCATTAATCGTTTTAGCTTGTATGCCACTTGCTCTACGAACCCCAACAGCATCCCTGATGACAACAAGAGTAAAGCAAAATGATAGAATAAAAACATCAGTGTTAAAACCAGAGGAAATTCCAATGGCCGTTGTAACTGAAAATACAAGAGCCGAATGACTAGACGGCATGCCTCCTGTTCTCCAAACTAGAAGTGCTAGGAGTTCGCGAAAATCTTTAATCTTACCAAGTAACAAAGCTACAGCTGTTTTAATAAATTGTGCAGAAAGCCAGCTAAAAATACCTGCTAAAAAAATGGGATTATTTAATAAGGCTTGAAGTTGCTCTTTTGTATTTTCCAACATACATCTATTTTACTTGTAAATATAGTTTTGTCTAGTAGTTAGCTTGATAATTTTTGATTTTTTATTGTATAATATATATATATATGACTTTTTTCAAACTAAAAATAGGTAAAGATGATATTGATAGAAGATTAGATAGGGTTATACGAAAACTATTTAGTGAAACTTCAATGTCTATCATTTACAAAAATATAAGAAGTGGTTTTATTCGAGTAAATAATAAAAAAGTAAAAAATGAATACAGATTACAGAATAATGATTGCATTTTTGTAGAAATGAAATTGTACGAACAGTGCACTTATCATTTAGAAAAAAAAGAAATTAATAAGGATTCTTTTTTTGATGTTAATTTAGATATAGTCTATGTAAACGAGCACATTCTAATATTAAACAAACCTTTTGGTGTAAATGTACAAGCATCAAGTAAGGATGATGTTTCTCTTGATAGAATAATTAGAGAACAGTATAAAGAAAAACAACATATAGGTCAGCAAGAAATGTCCCTTTCTTTTTTACCAGGCCCAATGCATAGATTAGACAAGAATACAAGTGGTTTAATTGCATTTTCCCAGAGTCTAATGGGAGCTAGATATTTTAGTGATGCAATTAAAAATCATAAAATTGTAAAGAACTATTTATGTATTTTGCAAGGACAAATCAAAAGAAAATGTACATGGGAGCATAGTATACGTAAAGCGTCGAAAAATGAATATGGATTTCATACTGTAGCAGTTTCTGATAAAGACCAAGGTGATACATCTATTGCAATTACACGTGTATATCCTATTGTTAGTGGAGAGTATGAAGGTGAAGAGATTACCCTAGCAAATATTATTATTGAGACGGGAAAAACTCATCAAATTCGAAGTCAGGCAAGTTTTACAGGCACTCCCTTATTAGGCGATGTAGCTTATGGTTATAAAGGAAATGCAAAGGCAATGTACTTACATGCGTGGCAATTAGAATTTGAAAAAGATAACCCAATCAATGTACCCCACAAATTAATTGCAGATTTACCCACTTCTTTTAAAAATATTATTAAACAATACTTGTCTGATTATGACATTTCATCGTATAATATACGTGTATGAAACTATCGAGTGTAATATTAACATTATTTAAAAGCATCACAGTCATGGCTTTGGTCGGTTCGAGTGGAACCGGTAAAAGTTTTCGTGCAAAACTTCTAGCAGAAAAACATGACATAGATGCAATAATAGATGATGGACTTCTTATAAAAGATGATAAGATACTTGCAGGTCATTCGGCTAAAAGAGAAAAAACTTTTTTAGCTGCCGTTAGAGTAGCTGTTTTTGATGATAAAACTCATAGAGATGAAATTGCCCGAGCAGTTAAAAGACATAAGTTAAAGAGAATTCTTCTATTAGGAACTTCTGATAAAATGGTTCAAAAGATTGCTATGCGTCTTCAACTGCCTGAACCAACAAAAATAATTCGCATTGAAGATATTGCTAGTCAAGACGAGATAGACAGAGCGATACGTTCTAGAAAAATCGAAGGTAAACACGTTATTCCTGTTCCATCATTAGAAATTAAACGTAGCTATCCTCAAATTTTTTACGATTCAATTAGATTAAAAATGGCTAAAAAACCGAAGTTTATAAGTCCAAACAATACTAAGGTATTTGAAAAATCAGTGGTACGTCCAGAGTTTTCAAAAAAAGGTAGGGTAAGTATATCTGAATCTGCATTGAGCCAAATGGTTATGCATTGTGTTAGTGAATACGATAAACAAGTAAATATAAAAAAAATAACTATAAAATCAAATTCTCAAGGATATAAAATTCTTATAACTACAGATGTTCCGTTTGGTACAGAGTTAGCAGGCAAGATTCATTCACTTCAAAAATACGTAATTGAAAATATAGAACGATTCACAGGTATTTATATCGAAGAGGTAAATATCATTGTTGATAAAGTAACACGTAAATAAATTATTTTTTTATTTTTAGAGGAAAACGTACTTTCTTTTTTGGTTTTACATTTACACCTAGTATTTTTAAGCTGGCACGAATTGCATATTCAAGTTCTGTTCTCTGCGGGTTCATTGGTAAAATAAAATTTCTACAAGCTTTCCATGTGCTAGTATACAACTCTTGCGAAGAGATTTTTTTTGACTTAACATTTTCTACATCAGCAATTAAACATATAAAGTCGAATACTAAGTACTTAAGTTTATCACCTAGACGTGCGTTTTTCTTTTGTGTATTTAATTCATCTAGTTGCTGTAAGCTATTATAATAGTTTTGTGCAAAGCAGTCATTTTCTAACATTAAATTACTCGCAGCAGGTTGTAAATAAATGTACAAGCCAACTTCCATGCAATTTTTTACTATTTTTTGAGAGCAACCTGAGTGTATAATTTTTAAGAGCTCTTCTGTTAGTCGAGATGCAGATATTCTTGATAATAAATACGACTGAGCCTTTATTTTTCTTTTTAAGAGAAATGGCATATAAAAATTGGTAGTAGCGGCATATTTAACAGAGCGAAGCATTCTTACTGGATCTTCAATAAAAATAGTTTTTAATGGTATCACAGGTGCAATTCTTCTTTTCTGAATATCTTTTACACCATTTACATAATCTATTATGTGTTTTTTTATTGGATCGTAAAAGAGAGCATTAAGCGTAAAATCTCGCCTAAAAACATCTTCTTCCATCGTACCAAAAACATTTTCTTCTGTTTTATTAAACTTTGAGCGAAATGTTGTTACTTCAAAAATTACTGAACCATAAAATACATGTACAATGCGAAATCGCTTCCCTATAATACGAGAATTACGAAAAATTTTCTTTATTTTAGCTGGAGTTGCATTGGTAACTAGGTCAAAGTCTTTAGGTTCTTTTTTTAAAAGCATATCACGTACGGCGCCACCTACTATATACGCTTCATAACCGTATTCACGAAGCTGCCGTATTGTTTTAATAGCATTTGAATCTATGAGTGAGTTTCTTATACAATGTTCTTTTTCTGTGTAAATAAGAGCTGTCTTAATTGGTCGCCCTTTATTATTTTGTGAGTATCTATATAACACGTGTATCCATAATAGACTTTTGTTTGAGAATCGTCAAGTAGGAATCAAGCATATATTATGCAGTTATTTCATCTTATAATTTTGAAATCCAATTAAGCAAATCATCATACACTTCATCTTTGTTAATTTCATTGAGCATTTCGTGTCTACCACCTTCGTAATACTTTTCACTAACAGATTTTACATCGTGCTTTCTATACAGTTGTGCTAATGTTTTAATTGTTTTTGTATAATTTCCTACAGGGTCTGCTGTTCCAGCAAATAATAACACTGGTAAGTCTTTTCTAACTCTCCTAAGATTTTTATTTTTATGAATTTGGTTTAATCCATGAGTAAGATTTGAAAAAAAGCCAGCAGTGCATAAGAATCCACAAAGGCTATCATCTTCATATTTTTGTACTACTTCATTATCTCTAGATAACCATGCTTTTTCAGAATATGGATTATTTATTTTGTTATTATACGAGCCAAAAGTTAGGGTATCTAAGAACTTTGATGGATGCTTTGATCCTTTTATTTTTTTTACAATGTTTGCAACTAATTCTCCTAATGTCGTTAATATCGAATTAGGTCCTGCAGTTCCAGATAATATGCAAGCAAATATTTCATCTCCAAAATCTTGTATATAACTTTGTGCAATAAAAGAACCAAATGAGTGACCTAAGAGGATTACTCTAACTCCAGGATACTGCTTTTTTGCATAGGTGATTACGGCATCTAAGTCATGAACTACTCTATTAAATCCTTCTTTTACTGAAAGCACACCAAGCTCTGATTTTTTTTGATAAAGGCTTCCATGACCTCTGTGATTATGTGCAAAAACAACAATATCATTTTTACACATGAAATTTGCAAAATCGCTATATCGCAAAGCATGCTCTGCCATACCATGACTTATACATAAGATATATTTTGGTACCTTTTTCATAAAAGCCTTTGGCTTCCACGAAAACAATTCTATTTCTTCTGAGTCATCCATTTCTAATATAATAGGTACTGCGTCAATTTCATTTTTAGACATATGTTTCTCCTAAAGGGTATATTAAAATTATAACATACATTATATAAATCTAGGATTTTTTTTGCATTTTTTTTTATGTTACTTTTATTTAAGATATTTTTGTGTTATACTATAAGCATATGTAATATTGGTAGGAGTGTGTCGCTGAAAAAAATATTTTATATATTCTTTTTACTTATGATACTCACAATGCAGGGCATTTTTACACAAGATAAACCAGAACTTGTAGTAAAAAAAAGTCAATGCTTATACTCAAAATTTCTTTCGGAGACTTATTCACAGTTTGAGCAAGTGCAGTCTTCTACACAAGTTCCTTTTGGTAGTTTTGTGTTAGGTAAAAACATTGAAGCATACTATACTCAAGCTCGAGGTGTCGTTAATAAAAACAAGAATTATACTTTTCATCCCCATTTTGTTCAAACAGTTATCATTGCTATTGATAGAGATCAAACTAATGTCCATTTTGAGGGTTTTAAAGATGTGCTAGAATCAGATTTACCTGTAAGCTTTTCTTTTGGATTTGAAAGTGCTCCTTTTTTATGGGATAGTCCAGAGTCGCAGCATATCGTAACAACAATGGCAAAATCGCTTTATGGAACATATGACATAAAAAAAGTCGCAAAAGATTTTGAGAGATTACACAAAAGTAATAGATTTTATACAAATGATGATAGTTTACCAGTATTAATCATGTATGATAATGATGCGGTAAACATGAATACACAAGGTCGAAACTTAGAGATAATTATCCCAAAAGAGGGAAGTCAAAGTTTTATTGTTGGTGTTTTAACAAATGAAAACCTTCATAATCTTTCAGATAGTGATACCGCATTATTAGTTCAATACGACTTTAGAACATTTGGTGGTCAATCAAAAGATATTTATCCAGATAGGAGTGAATATAACAAGGTTACCTTTATAAATAATACACATGAATATAATATTGCTGCAAGTGATGTTGGGCCAGTGCTGCGACGTCACGCATTTGAATATGAAAAATTTGGATTTTTAAGTAACAAAGAGAGAGCAGCTTTTTATGTATATTTTTTAATTTTTATGTCATTTTACATAATTTCAATATCCCGTAGAATTACTAACAAAAACATCAGGCAGGATATTATTTTAGTATGTATATTTCAAGTAATGCTGGCTTCAATGGGATGTTTTAAAGCCTTAATATTTGATAATGCTTTAATTGAAACAATTTTTTGGTATGGATATTATCTTGCCTTTATTGCTATTCCTGCAATATATCTCCATGTTGCAATTATTTCTGGAAAAAATCGTGAAGACAGTGGCTTTTCAATTGCATATAGTATTTATGTATGTATTTCAATATTATTAGTGTTATTTGTTTGGACAAATAATATTCATGGTTTTGTATTTACTGTATATGATTATACTAATTCGACATTTGATTATAATACTGGTTATTACATCATTATGGCATGGATCTACGCAACTATTTGTTTAGCACTGGGAATTCTTATGTATAAAGTATCAAAAATGCCAAGAAAAAATGCACTTATATTACCATTTGTTATGAATATTATAACAATTATTTGGCTCGTTGGTTATGCAATGAGAATACCTATTTTTTATGATTTAGATTTTGCGTATTCAATTAATATTATTATCCTTTTGTATTTAGAATCTTGTATTCAAAGTAAATTGTTTCCAGCTAATTCGAAGTATAAAAAGATGTTTGCAAACTCTGATTTGTGTATGGAAATTCATGATTACAATGACATTGTTGTTGATAGAGCATTGAAAACTGTCGAAGAAAACAGAGATTATATGCTAAGAAAATCATTAATAGATGGCGGCTACTTTTTATACTTTGAAGACTACACTGAATTGAACAAAACCACAAAAGAATTAAAAGAAACAAATGAACAGCTGAAAAAGAATATTGAATTCTTAAAAAAGGAAACTAAAATTAAAGCTGAGCTAGCAGCTATCTCGGCTGAAAAGGCTGTATATGAAAAAATAGATGATATACTTAATAAAGATACGAAACGTATAGATGAATTATTAGATGCTATTGAAAGCACAGATGACACCCACCACTTGGCCGGACGAATAAATATTATAGTTTGTGCTATAAAGAGAAAGTGTATTCTTCGTATAAATACCTTGTATAAAGAAACTCAAAAAATTGATGAGTTTTTAAATTATATTGGAGAAATGCAAGAATATACAAGTTTATTACCTTTAAAAATAACAGTAGGTTGTAGATATTTTGAGAATCTTACTATTATGCAAGCAGTTGGAATATATGATTTATTTTGCATTGTAGTAGAAAAATCAGCTAAAAACAATTCTTCAGAAATAGTAGTTCAGCTATATGAAGATAATGATTCAATTATATTTTCGATTATACCAGATGTAGACATAAAGCATGAAAATATCGATGCTGAAATAAAAAACACACTAGAGTATTCAGGTGGTAGTATTTCAATAAAAAATATGGATGACACAAGTGCAATTTTGCTTTTATTCAAAAAAGGAAAAAGTATATGCTAGAGTTTTATTATTTTCCAAATACAGTACTAATGCTTTTTTTTATCATAGGAACAGCCTTCGTTGGTCTGCAGGCGGCTAATACCTGGCTAATTGCTTTTAATAATCTTAATAAACGAAAACCTGAGTTTATCTGCGAACTATTACTTTTAGTGTATGTAATGTTTTTAGTTATTACACCAATACACGCATTTATTATGCGTCAGCAAGGTGTATTTAATGTTATAATTCTTTCTAAAAACCTATATATTGCAGGTATACCATCGATTATCATGTGTCTCTATCTATGTTTTTTTAAGAAATTTTCGTACTCTTTACCCTTATTTTTTATCGTTTTGTCATTACCGTATATGAGTAAACTGAACTTTTATGTTTCAATAAATGTTGTAACTACTTCTGTGTTAATGTTAAGAGCTCTAATGAATATCTTTCGAGAAGAATTAAGAAGACAAAGAGAAGTATCAGCTTTTTCTATTAAGCAAGGTATGGATTCTCTTCCTGCTGGGGTTATGTACTCAGGAATTGATGGTTATATTTATCTTGTAAATTCATGTATGTTAGAGCTTATGGATACGTTTTTTGGTTCTGAGCAAAAAGATGCAAAAAAATTCTGGGAAAATCTCATTTCATGTAAAGCTAGTAGTAATACGTATCCTTTGTCAGACAGTAGTGTAATGCTTCGTTCAGACACTAGTACATGGTTTTTTAGGCAAAAGACGTTTGTTGTTAATAATGTTACGTATTCTGAAATTTTGGCAACAGAAATCACCGTTACCGATAGAAATTTATTAGCACTGGAAAAGGATAGAGAAGCTCTTATAGAGCAAAATGCTGAAATTGAGGCTCTCACAGAAAAGATAGTATCACTACAAAAAAATCAAGAATATTTACGTATTCGAAGTCAAATCCACGATGTTATGGGGCAAAGATTAACAGCAATTCAACGTATTTTACAGAGCCAAACTTCAGCTGGATACGCACAAATTATTCCACTTTTACAAAACATAGTAGAAAACATACGAGAAGAAAAACGAGAAAGTGCTGGAGAACTACTATTAGAACTTACATTGTATTTTAAAAAAGTTGGCGTAGAAATAGATGTAACAGGCAATCTTCCTAAAGATGAGATAGTCGCATATGCATTTCTTTCTGTGCTAAGAGAAGCTACAACTAATGCAGCTAGACATGCTGATGCAACAAAAGTTTTGGTTAGTATAGAAAAAAATATCGAAGAGTATATTTTTACTATTGCTAATAATGGAGTACAACCAGTAAAACAGTTTAAAGAGGGTGGTGGTCTTTCTGGAATGCGTAGGAGAGTTGAAAATATTCGTGGAACATTTATAATTGAATGGACACCAAAGTTTAATATTAGAATAATTATTCCCAAAAACAATGGAGTAGGAAATGATTAAAGTCTTAATAATTGATGATCATAGGTCTATACTAGATGCTTTTTGTAGTACGATTAATAATCAAGACGATATGCAATTAGTAGGAAATTTAACAAGTACAAAGGATGTGATTGCCCATTGTAAAGAACTAATGCCAAATGTAATAATTACTGATATAAACGTAGATTCAATTGATAGTGGAATAAATCTTACGAAGAAAATTAAGGAAAACTTTAATGCCATAAAGGTTATTGTAATGTCTGGCTTTGATGAGATATCGTATGTACCAGATGCAAAAGCTGCAGGTGCAGATGCTTTTCTTTCAAAGGCTCGTCCTATTCCAGAATTTATTGAAATGATTAGGTTAGTATTAAAGGATAAAGGCACCTTTCCAGAACCACTTGTTATACCTACTGCTACTGGACAATCTCCTTTCACTGAACGCGAATTGGAAGTATTAAGATTTTTGTGTCAATCTTATAGTAAAGATGAAATTGCAGAAAAATTAGGAATAACACAAGGAACAATAAAGCGACATATTGAAAACATGCTCATAAAAGTTGGATGTAAAAGAACTATAGAGCTAGTGATGTATGTTATTAGAAAAGGTTGGATTTCAAACTAAAACTATTTTTGTGCAAAGGCGTAGATGGGCAACAGTACGTTGCCCATCTATGCCTATTCTAGGTTTAGCTTGTTTTTAAGAATATACCATGTGCCAAAGTAAAATGCTGCTGATAATAACAATGTTCCGATGGATGAAATCGTAATGAAAACAGAAAAATTTTCTTGTATGTAAGATGCATCAATATTAATACTAAGCATAAAAACAATGAATATGACTTGTAGTATAAATCCTAAAACTCCATTTATAACAGCATATGTTACAATTGAATAAAGGAGCTTACTTTTTTTTGCAAGATGCCCCATTGAAAGTGAAAAGTATACAACTAAGTAATTATACAAAATAGCAATTATAAAAAATATAGCATACTGAGTAATGAGCTGTGAAGGCGTAACACCTAGATGATATGGAATGCTCATTAAAATTTCATCGGTAAAAACATACGAAAGAACTTCTCTTATACTCGGGTATGACATAATTACAATAGCCGCGGAAATTATAATAACAATTAAACTTATGAATGACCAAAATAGAGCTGTAATTAGTTTAGACAACAAGTGTTGATGTAATGATACAGGAAGGGTAAACATTAAATATCCTTCACTGCCTAGTAATGCCTTCCTAAATCGATTTACAATTATTATAATCATTACAATGTATAATGCTAACACTAATGAGTAAAAAGCAAACAAAAAGAGACTAACGACTATGTTTTCTTGGTAGAACTCTAACATTGCAGCTGAAGCAATGCTCGTAACACAGACAAAGAAAATCGATAAACCAAAAATTGCAATATACAAGGGTAAAAAACTTCTTGCACTAGACGCAATTTCATATTTCAGTAATTTACCTAGCATTTAAATACCTCCCTAAAAAGTGCATCAACTGTTTTTCCTTCTTTTTCTTTAATTTCTGTTACAGTTGATTGCAAAAGAATTTCGCCTTCTTTTATAAATACAAAAGAATTAAGAACCTCTTCTATCTCGGCAATAAGATGAGTCGAAATTAAAATTGTTGACTCTGGATTATAATTAGAAATTATTGTTTGCAAAATATAGTCTCTCGCTGCAGGGTCAACGCCACCAATTGGCTCATCGAGTAAATATAGTTTCGCCTCTCTTGCCATTGTCAAAATGAGTTGTACCTTTTCTTTAGTACCTTTTGACATTGTCTTTAATCTTGAGTCTGTATTAATTTGTAATCTTGACATCATTTCTAATGCCTTATCTTTATTAAAATTGCTGTAAAAATCTGAAAACATTTCAATTAAATCTTTTGTTTTCATCCAATCATTCAAATAATCTTTATCTGGTAAGTAAGCGGTATCAAGTTTTGTTTGAACACCTATTACATTATCACAAATTGTTATTGTTCCACTTGTTGGAGTTAGTAATCCACAAGCTAGTTTAATAAAGGTAGTTTTACCACTTCCATTTGGTCCTAATAGACCAACAATTTGTCCTTTCGGAATTTCAAGTGAAATACCTTTAAGAGCTTCTACTTTCGAATATTTTTTTGTAAGTGACGAAGCAGATAGTACTGAACTCATAATACCTCCTATATCTGTATATACAGTATACAAAGTATGTGATACTATTGCAAGTGATGTATAAATAAGAAAATATTTAGTATACTGTTTGGGACTTTCATATTATATAATGTTGTGCTATACTTATATCGTGACGTATACGGTAAAAAAAATGGTTTTTGGTGGAAGTTGTCTTTCAAACATAAATGGTAAAACAGTTTTTATTGAAAACTGCCTTCCAGATGAAGTTGTCGAAATTGAAATTTTACAAGAAAAGAAAGACTACTATAAAGCAAAAGCTACAAACATTATTAATAAATCTATATACCGCCAAGATGCTATTTGTCCTGTTTTTAATGAGTGCGGAGGCTGTAATCTTCAGTTTGCGCAATATGATTATCAGTTAGAATTAAAAAAGAGTATAATTCACGATTGCTTTAATCGTAATAAAGTACAGTATACTTGTGATATAGATACCGTTACATGTAAGGAAACTGAATATCGAAATCGTTTTCAGTTCTCATATGGTGGCCTAATGTCAAAAAATACAAATGATGTTGTAGCCTTGAATGATTGTCCTTGTGCTGTTAAAGAAATACGTTCTTTTTTAAAATCAGAAAATTCACAAATTTTAATGAAACACAATCGACTACAAGTCTTTGCAGGTGAAATTGCATCTAGCGATGCGCGTAAAATATCTGTCGCATTTGGCATTGAAGGTGAGAGTCAAGTAACTCTAAAACTTCTAAATAAATGCGTCTCCTTTGATGTACGAGGTTTTTTTCAGTCTAACATTGGAATGTTAACAAAAACTATACCTCTAATTGTTGATAATCTTACCGGCGAAAATCTTCTTGATATCTACTGTGGTGTTGGAACACTTTCACTTTATGCAAAACAAGCATTTAAAACGGTTACCTTAGTGGAACATAATAAACATGCAATTATGTTTGCGAAACAAAATTTTTTAGCTGACAATTACGATTCTATTTTCACATATTCGATGACAGGTGAACAGTGGGTTAAAAAATCAAAAAAGATACACTATGATGCACTTATAATTGACCCTCCGAGAAGTGGCATTGAAAAGGACTTGCTTTCTTGGATTTGTGACACTAAGATAAAAACTATACGATATCTTTCCTGTGATCTTTCAACATTAGCTCGAGATGCTAAAAAATTAGTAGAATCAGGATATTCAATAGACAAATATTATTTTCTTGATTATTATCCTCATACTAGTCATATTGAGTCATTAGTGTATTTTTCATATAGTCTAAAAAAGGTTGGCTAAATTGAATATTAAGCATACAATTATTGCACTATTTCTATTTTTATTTGCGCCTTTATTCACTCAGGAAAATGTAAGTGTTACTTGGCAATCTGTCGGAGCTGGGGAAATACTTACATCACCTAAATTAACAAGTTATGGCTTTATAAGTATTTCCGAAGGTAACCTTATGAATGCCGTCACTGAAACAGGGGTAGTTCTTTGGCGCAGAACACTAAATGGAGTGGCATCGCCGTTTTATTCTATAACGAATGACAATTTTTTGTATATTACAAGCGACAATGCAAATACACTGTCATTATATAATCCAGATGGTTTGTTTTTATGGGAAGTAACATTAGTAGAACCCGCTATACAAGACCCAGTTATTGGACGGGATGGAAGAGTCTATATAGTTTCAAATAATTCAATTAGTTGTTATGGTGTAAAGGGTTTATTAAAATGGAATAAGACAGTCTTTGATAAAACGAGTCTTCCTCTTACTGAAATGAATGATGGAAGTGTTTTATACATATATAATACAAAGAACAACCATTATAGTTCTGGCATACGTATTTCACCTTATGGAGAATTGCTTGAAGAAATAGATTTTATAGATGCTATACATACTATAAAGTCATTTAATAATGGGGTTATAATAACCTTTGTAAATGGAAGTGTAGGGGTCTGCGAAGTTGTTAACTCTAGTACACAAACAATTTGGTCAACAAAAGAGCAAAATAATCTAGGTAAAGCTCAGCAAATTATACTCGGACAAGATCACTTTGGAGTGCTGTACGAGAAAAATTTCTTTGTAGAATATTCGTTCATGAATCAAAGTGAAAACTGGACTATTAAAATGCCTTCTCAATTGCTGAATAAGGAGTTGTATACAATATATTATAAAGGTATGTATATTATTACAAGTACAGAGTTCGCAATTGCCTATTACGGTCAAAATTCTACTGATAGTCTTATAGCATGGCAAAAAAATATTCATACTGACGACAATGCTTCTTATGCAATTGTAACAAATTCAGCTTATTTAATTGTTCCTCATAAAAATTGGGTAATTTCTGGATTTAAACTCATTGAGGATAGTGAGAAAAACTATACTACAGAAGTAGCAATACAAAAAGAGCAAAGATATGAATCATTCACTTTTGGAAAGTCTATTAGGGGTTTGTCAACCGATACCATATCCACATCATTACATTCAGGATTATATGCTGCAAATGAAGCTCATTATATCCGGTACATAGAAAGCAAAATCCAAGAATATGAATTGGAATATTTTACACTATCTGATTCTGTGAATATAGCTGAAAAAGCACGAGTGTATTATGTTGCCTCACAGTTTCAAAGTTCGCATTTTAATTATCTTGTTCCGTACATATTAAGTAATGAAAAGGATCCTTATTTTATTCAACTTTCAATGCAAATTGCAGCTAACATAGCATATGATCCACAGGAGATCATGCTTGTTGCAATAGAAAAATACTATTTTGCTAATAAGAGCTCTGCGAGTGATGATATTTTAATTGGGATTTGTGATGCCGTAGGAGAGATTTGCAAATACATGGGTAGGCCTTCTTTAACTGCACGTGGTAAACAAATTTTATCTGATATTACTCGTAATAGTTCTAATGTCCGAGTAAGAAATAAAGCAAACGAAGTATTTCGTAGTTTTATTGAGTTTGAAAACTAAATAATACTGGATTTTTTTTTAATTATGCAGTATACTAAAATTTACGGAGGCTCTATGAAAAAGTTAATTATTTTTATGTTACTATTAGCGCTTATAACACCTGTATTTTCACTTGAAGTAGATAGAATTGAGCTCGAGTCTGCAGGAGGAGCTGATTCTGTTGTCTTTTTAAATTACACTGGTCCGCATGATATTATAAGTAGCGCAGATCAAATAGTAGAAGTTGGTGTTGGGATAGGAAGTCCAATAGATCCTGCTTTACAAGAAGTTCAAACATATGGGGAGCGAAATCGCTATTATGTAATTCATGCAGTAGACCCTAGTACAACAGTTGGACTCGATGCAGATATTTTGATTCTTGGTGAAGATGCCCTTGTAGACCACATAGATAATTTGCGTAGAATTATTTCAGGGTATTTACAATCTGCCTACGATTACAGTGCAGAAGATGCTAATACATTAGCTATTTTCGCTACAGTATATAATGCAGTGTATCGAGGTCAATTAGAAGTATTTGAACAAAAATATAAACCAGTAGTTTTACAAAATCTTACGCAAGCAAATGTTGGATTAGCACTTAGCTATGATCAATGGCCGGGACAAACGCAGATTGTTATACCTTTTGTGTCTTTAACACCAGGAATAGTTAATGTTGATACAGGTGTTATATCTGATTCTCAAGTAATAGATTCTTTACGAGATGAGCCAGACATGGGCATTGATGCTAGAAAGGATCTTGCTGATATCAAGGAAGAAGAAGCAAATATTGCAACTATAAATGCAGTTGATTCACAACGTGCCGCTACAGAAGCTAAGCAAGAAGTTGCACAAGAAACTGAAGCATTAGAGCAAGCTCAAAATGAAGCTGTGATTGCAGAACAGATAGCGAGAGAAAATCCAGACGACCCAATAGCACAACAAGAAGCTGTTATTGCCCAAGAGCGTGTCGAAGAACAAGAAAAAGCCGTTGCAGATGCCGAGCAAAAAGTTGAAGACCTTCAGAGTCAATCAGAAGCCCAACAAAACTTTGCTGATGCTAGAAGGGTAGATGCTCAAACTGATAGAATTGAAATTGCAGAAGATCAACAAGAAATTGTGCAAGAACAACTTGCAATGGGTAATGAAACAATAGAGTTAACCTATGGTTTAAAAATAGTTGATCAGCGAAAACTTTTATCTTCACTTGTACTTGTTGATATTAATTCTGGAGTAGAAGTTAAAGAATCCTCAATCGATGTAATACGAAATAGAGTTGTTTTTGAAGAAGAAGATGGTTATGTAGCTATAGCTGGTACAACAGGTCGCAACGCTGCAGTTCGCCTAGTTAAACTTGATACCATTAGCATGGAAATTATACAACAATCTCTAGAAAAACTATCAGCGGACTCAGTAATTGTTAAAGATGGTGATTTTTATTATGTAGTTATTGAAGAAGAAAAAAACTTTTACGTCGGTAAATATGATACAAATTTAAGACAAGTAGTTCAATCAAGTGTAAGTGTTCAAGCACAAACAGCAATTACAGTTACTGGTGCAGGAGTTCTTGTTACTGATGAAGATGGCTTGTTACGTCTATTAAGTGCAAGTACTTTAGAAGTTGTAAAACCTCAGAATGAAGAGGTTGCAACTCTAAATTAAATCTTATCATTGCTATGTAATAAAAAGTAATTAGAATATAAAAAAGGACTATCGCATATTCGATAGTCCTTTTCATGTTTTAGTTAAAAGTTAAAATTATCAGGATCAGGACCAACTCGTTTGTTTTGATTTAGAGCACTAATTGAGTTCATATCCTCACTGCTTATTTCAAAATCAAAAACTTGTATGTTAGAAATAATTCTATCCTTATTTACTGATTTTGGTAAGACAATCACATCTCTTTGAATATTCCATCTGATAATTATCTGTGCAGCTGTTTTATTATATTTTCTTGCTAAATCATTAATAATAGAATCACTTAATAGTGGAGCACCTTCACCGCCCAATGGACTCCATGCTTGAACAGCTATTTCATTTTTTTTACAGAAGTCAATTAAGTTTTGGTTTGTAAAATATGGGTGTGACTCAATTTGATTAACCATTGGTTTTATTGATGCTACATTAAAAAGTTCTTCCAAATGATGTGTTTGAAAATTACTAACGCCTATTGCCTTTACTTTTTTTTCTTCATAAAGTTCTTCTAACACTTTCCATGCATCTAAGCGACCTTCAACAGGCCAGTGTAGTAAGTATAAATCAACATAATCAACTCCTAGTTTATTTATACTCTCTTCAAATGCTTTTTTACCTCTACCTTGTCTTATATCTTCATTCCAGAGCTTTGTTGTTAAAAAAATAGTATTTCTATCAATTCCACTACTTGAAATGCCTTTTCCGACACTCACTTCATTTTGATAAATCATTGCAGTATCAATATGATTATATCCGTTTTCTAACGACCATGTTACAGCATTCTCTGTTTCCGTTCCATCTTTTGATAAGAACACTCCTAGTCCAACTATAGGAACTTTAACTGAATTTTTTAATTGTACGTATTCCATATTTACCTCTTATAATATAATAATAAGACTCATTTATTAAAATGTCAATCTATTTTAGTTAAAGTTATGTAAATGCTAAGAGGAATTAATGTTGAAGTAATTTTTTTGCAATTAAAAGCAGTGATTCTTTTTTGTTCATTGTAGGATCATCAAGTGTAACTTGAAGTAACTCTGATAAAACATATCCAATTTGTTTTCCTTTAGGAATTCCAATTAAAATTAAATCTTGCCCGTTTACGGCTAAGTCTTTTAGACTAAGAACATTCGGTTCACGTAGAGCTTCTGTTAGTCTGTCATCAAACTCGATTAAATTTTTACTCCATGGTCCTTTTTGAAGTAATGCTGGGCTATTTGTCATACCTGATACGTCGGCAATCCTTAAGTCAAAGAGATCTCTAATTACATCCTCAATGGTCTTTCCAAGACCATCTTGAGCTGTTACTCTAACTATAAACCTTCTAATAGCTGCATTTGACCAGTTGGATTCATAATGAAACATATGATGTAAAATGAGATGAGATACATATTTACATGTAATTTTAGAAAATCGCAGTCTACTTAAAATTTCTTCTGCCATTAGGGCAGATTCTTTTTCATGATTAAAAAAAGTAATTTTATCATCTACAATTTTTTTTGTTTTTACTTTTCCGATATCATGTAATAATGCAGCTAATCTAATTGTTATATCTTTTTCCTCTGAGTAAATCGCAAAATCACATGCATATATTGAGTGGTCGAGTACATCAAATTGATGAAAACCCCTATTGTCAGCTTGTATAACGCCTCGAGCATCTTGTAACTCAGGTAAAAAAATTGCTAGAATACCGCTTCTCTCTAATAAATGAAGTGCAATAGACGGCTTTTGGGTACATAGCATTTTTGAAAACTCATCTCTAAACCTTTCTATACTTATAGTTTTTGTAATTTGTAAAGTTTGGTTAATTGCTTCAAATGTATTTTCTTCAATTCTATAATGTAGTTGACTCGCAAAACGAATTGCCCGTATTGGACGCAGTCCATCTTCAGAAAATCTGTCGATGGCATTTCCAACTGTTTTAATAATGCCTTTTTTTATATCTTCCTGACCGTTATACGGGTCAAAAATTTTACCATCGCGTAAATTTGCAGCAATTGCATTAATTGTGAAATCTCTTCTAGATAGGTCTTCGTCTATATTTAATGCAAACGCAACATTATCGGGGTGTCTACCATCGGAATAGTCTGATTCGGTTCTAAATGTTGTAACCTCAATACTCTCTCCCATAAACAATACTGTTACTGTTCCATGTTCAATTCCAGTTTCAATTACATATTTGAATAACCTGCTTACTTCCTCGGCTTTTGCATTTGTCGCAATATCAAAGTCTGATACCATTTTACCTCTTATAATGTCTCGTACGGCTCCACCAACGAGCCAAGCTTCAAAGCCTGCACTTTCAAATACTTCATTCATTTTTTGTAAGACAGTAGGTATCTTGATACTTTTCATGAATCATACTATAACATATTTTTAAAAAAAAGTGAATATAAGGGCTTTAATCATGTTAAATAATTATATATAATGGCTTATGTCGCGAATGCTAATAATTACAGGTGGACTTTCCCCAACTAAGAAAGATTTTAAGTCTCTTAAATTAAGTCATGATGCTGTGATTGCAGCAGATTCAGGTTTTGATACTGCTTGTATATATGGGTTACAAGTTGATGTTTTAGTTGGTGACATGGATAGTATTAAAAGTGACGAAACTGCTCGTATGAAAAGCGAAGTGTTTCAACACTCTAAAGATAAAGATTACTCAGATACTGAACTTGCACTCTATGAAGCTAAGAAACGCTGTGCCACGAATATAACATTGTGCGGTGGAGATGGAGGCAGACTTGATCATTTTTTATCGGTATTACAACTATTTAATAACGAAGACATCTTAGATTTTTGGCTTTGCAAAGAGCAGTATGTAATTAAATTATCAAGTTTATATAATGATTATATTGAATTTGTTTTACAAAAAGATTCAGTTTTTTCCGTATATGCAGTTAATTATCAAACACAAGTATGCAGTATTAAATCAAAAGGTGCAAAGTGGGCTTTAGATGAACTTGATTGGAAAAATGGTAAACATAGTCTCAGTAATACACAACAGAGCAAAAAAAAATCAATACAATTGAAGATTCAGAAAGGAAGTTTTTTGCTTCTTTTACCTTATACTGCTATTGTGATGCATTCAAGTAAAATACTAATATAAATGATACTAAATTATTAATGGAATGTGCAATGGAAGTTTGAAGGATTGAATTATGTTTAATTGTTGCATATCTAAAGACACAACCAGAAAAGAATGCTGAAACTGCTGCAAAATATCCCAAGTACAAATGACCAATCGCAAAAATACATAGACTTAGTAATTCTATGATGACTCTAAGAATTTTTGACCATTTATAGTCAAGATTTCTTTCTTGAATAATTGTATTGAAAAATAGATATAGTTTTTCGGGTATAAATTGTCTGTATAAAGCTTCTTCAAAACATGCTAAAACAATTACTGAAAATACGAACCATGTCCATTCATATGACGTATTAGGGGGTTGAGCAATTAATTCAGGTCCACTATAACCAATTAAATTTGCAGTTAGAGAAGACAAAATTCCTAGTATTAGAATACATACATAAATTCTTATTGACTCAAAAAAGACTCTAAAAAATGAATGGATTGTAAAGCTCCACTCTTGTATAAATCCAAATCCTTTGTCGTATAAGATAACCAAAAAATAGATTAGCGCAACCAAGCGTAATAAAATAAAGAATAAATCATACGACAAGTTGAAATATACGACTTCTTGACGTTGAAAACTTAAAGAAGGACCAACAAAAGCGAAAAAAACTAGTAAAAATTCAAAAAAATCAATAAATAAGTATTTTTTTTTCATGCAACCTATAGTATAGTATAATAAAAGGAAGATTATGTATACAGCATTACCTCTGATTATCATATTTTTTGTTCTCATTATTTTAATACGATTATTTGTCATTTTTGCCGAACGAATAACATTTTATGCAACAGGTTTTGATTCAGGTTTTACGTTTTCAGATATTAATTTATTATGGTCATTGTGTTCGTCTGCAGAATTGGATAATCCATCCTCACTTTTTGTAACGGTAAATGCAATTGATAAGGGGATTGCACAAGTTAAACAAAATGCAAAAATTGCTGGTACGCAAGATACTCCAAAAATTAAAAATTTACTATCAACATTATATGAATACAGAACAAAAATTGATCTAGATCCTAGAAAAAACAAAGGACTTAAATCTACAAAATCAATTGCTGTTGGACAGCGTTTGCATATTCTTTTAAAAGGTTATGGTGTGTTTACATCACATGTTTTAAATAATGGCCGTGAATTATCAATTGCAATACCATTAAAAGACAAAAAAATCGTATTAGCGAGTTCTGATTGGATTAAAAAAGAAATTTCAGTTTATTTTTATCGCTATGATGATGCCTCCTATGTTTTTGATGGTATAGTACGAAATTCTGTTCAATTTGGTAGCCATGTGTCATTATTAATTCCGCATACAGATAAAATCTTGCGAACACAAAAAAGATCTGGCATTCGTTGCGAGTGTAATATTTGGGGAAAAATTTTTGTATCTGCGCATGATACGAGCATAAACGATGAAGAAGCCCCTGATTCTGGTTTAAAATGTTTAGTTGAGGATATATCAGAAGATGGAGCACTTATTAGAATAGGTGGTAAAGGAAAAACTAACTTAAGACTTCGTTTAGAATTTGAGTTAGAAGAAAATAAAGTTATTATGGGCGGGATTGTACGTGGGGTTGAGTACAATGAAGTTTTGAATGTTTCAAGAATGCATTTTCAATGTACAGAAATCGTTGATGATGTTAAAAACCATATATTAACCTATGTTTATACATTCTTAACCCAGGAAAGAAGTAATGGTGTTGCAAATTCGAGTGAAAAAGAATATAATATAACAAGTCAAGCTCCAGTTGAAAAAGTTGAAATGCCAAACTTGGCAGAGCAAGTAAAAGTTGTAGGAGCAATGATTAAGGCTGATACTGATTCAGCAGTTATACAAAGAGGTGACAATGAAACTATATAAAGTAATAAGTATAATAATTTTCTTTTCGTTTATGTTTATACCTGCTTGGTCTCAAAGTTCTGATGAATTAATAACCAGTTTTATCAAAGCAGATATCAATACAAAAACTGAATTAATTAACACAGTAACAACGGAACAAACTGAGTTATGGAAAGTAGCGTTTGATTTTGTATCAGCCAATTATGCATTGCTTTCTAATGATGCTGATTTTATTCGTTTAACTCGAACATTAATTCAAAAAAGTAGTGCAAATAATTTAACAGAGCTCCTTCCATATCTTAAAGATATTTTTAACAGGGTAGACAACCAAGCAATTTTGTTAGATTTACTAACGGTGTTTTCTGCAGTTGAAACTGAAAATACTGAAATTGTTACTTTGGTTAACAATTACACTCAAGGCCTTCTCGATGCAGAAAATGACTCAGACTTTAATATGTTGTTCTTAGCTATTGAAGCCTTGGGTAATTTTGCCGATATTTCTTCTTTTCCCATTTTATTCGACGCTTACGTGTACAGTAATAATAACGAAATTTCTCAAATAGCACAAACAGCTTTAGAGAATTTAGTTGGAGGCTATGAAAATCAAATACGTGAAGTTATTGATACAGGCAATTCGCGTGAAAAATATTATACCTTACAATTAGTTTTAAATAATACAGAAAATTCTGACTTTTTTAAAGCAGAAATGTCTGAAAAAGCACTAAGTAACTCTATAATAAAAACAGAGACTGTTTCTTCTATGGATACTTACACTGTTCAATTACAAATGGCAGCAATTCGAGAATTGCACCGTATCTCATGGACACGCTCTGCTGATTTGATTACTGATTTTTTTGTAATTGCAAAAGATGAGTATGCCGCAGGTGTATTAACTGAAGAACAATTTAGTGAAGTTATTACTGCTTTTACATCATTATCTTCTGGAAGTGCTGGTGAATATTTATCGGAATATTTATCAACGATAAATAAACTTAAAGAAGAGAACAGTCCCTACAGTGAGGCTATAGCCCTTTCTGTTATTAAATCTCTTGGGCTGTTAGGTGATAAAATTGCATTTGATACACTTTTGTATACAACGTATTTAGATTATCCTGAAGACATTATTCTTGCAGCAAGAGATGCTTTGGTTTCTTTAAAGTGGTAAAAAAAAACATTACAATCATTTTCTCACCAACGGTATTAACAGCATTAATTGTTTGTATATTACTATATGGTGGTTTCATTACTATTCATACTAGAAATAAGTTTCAATCTATGCTTCCGCTGCACAGTATCGAGATTATTGAAGGTTATGTGGTTTCAAATCCAGTTAAAACGCAGTCACAAAATTATTATTCTGTTAAGATTGAAACAACAAAAGTATATTCTCATATTGCTTCATGTAATTCATCAGGTTTAGTTCAAGTGTTAATTCCAACTGAAATTGTTGAGGCCTTATATCCTGGTAAGCTGTTTTCATTGAGTAATGAACACAAAAATAACAAATCACTTATAATAGAGCAAGGTTTATTGATGCACTCACATGTACAACATATTAATACTGATAGTGAAAAAGAAGGGAATATAGACACGGAGCTTTTTATTGCAAAAAACATAGAAGGAAAGGGATGGATAAGTTATTTTTCTAAACTGCGCTCAATATTTAGATTAGAGTTTAAAAAGCTACTGTATGCATGGTCCGATGCAGGTGGTCTCCTTTTAGCACTCCTTTCAGGATCAAGAGAGTATACTAATCCTGTTTTAGCAGAAGGATTTAGGAGTGCTGGATTATCTCATATTTTAGCTCTTTCTGGAATGCACTTGTCCTTATTTTCTGGCTTAGCATTAAGCATTTCTACTTTTTTTGGTGGAAAAAAAATATCATCATTTTTTCAATTCTGTGCAGTAATTGCCTTTGTTTGGTTTGCTGGCCTAACACCATCATTATTTCGAGCTTTAGTTTGTTCAATGATTGCACTTATGTTAACATTCTGTTCTTTACCGGGAATCTCAGGTACTAGTGAAGTTCTGTTTCGATTTATTAGTCCGTCATATAATATAATTAGATTAATAAGAGTACTTTCATTGTCTTTTTTAATTCACGTCTGCGTATTTCCACAAGATATATTTTCTGCAGGCTTTATGCTGTCATATGCTGCTTTGTTAGGAATTTCAATTTCCGAATATACCTTTAAGCCGATATTCACAACCTTTTTACCTCAAATACTTGCAAGTCCATTATCTGCATCCATAGGTGCACAGTTATGTACTGCTCCTATTACAATATATCTATTTAATACTATAATGCCAATTGGTGTTATTGCTACCATTTTTGTATCTCCCTATGCGTTAGCATTTTTGGTAGTTGGAATTTGTGGTATAATTATTTCGATTGTTTTCCCCTTTCTTTTATATCCAATAGGTGATATAATACAGAAGGTATATATTGTTTTAGAATATATGATAGCGTGGTTCTCTCAGTTTCCACCTATTTATTTTTAGTATTAAGAGGTTCAACTGTATTATGGGTATAGCCATAGATTATCATTCACCGCAATCGTTAAAATTGTTTTTAGAAAATAAAAATATGTCAATGCAAAAAAAATTTGGGCAAAATTTTTTGGTTAATGCAAGTGCTCGAAAAAAACTCATTGAAACTCTAAATGTAACGAAAGATATGTCTGTGTGGGAAATTGGCCCGGGATTAGGATCCTTAACTGAGGGTATCTTGAAAAGTGGAGGGAAACTCACTGCTTTTGAAATTGATAGAGGTTTTGTTTTAGCTTTAAATGAAATTTTCAGTGATTATATTGACAATGGCTCCTTATCTATAATTCAGGGAGACGTACTAAAAACATGGAAACGGGAAGCAAAAGAAAAAGTTCCAAATATACTGTGCGGAAATCTACCGTATAATATTGCAGCTACCATAATTGCAGACACAATTTCAGATGGAATTAGATTTGATACATGTCTTTTTACGGTACAGAAAGAAGTAGCCTTGCGCATGTGTGCAAAAGCAGGAAGTAGTGATTATTCTTCTTTTTCTGTTTTATGTCAGTGGGCATACGATATAAAACCTATTATTGATTTATCTGGAGGAAGCTTTTGGCCAAAACCAAATGTTGATTCACGGGCAGTACTTTTTACAAAAAAACAAGACTTTCCAAGCTGTACTAGTCCAGAGCATTTTATGAAATTGCAGCGAAGCCTCTTTGTTTCTCGACGAAAAACAATTAAGAATAACTTAAGTAAGTTTTATAATGATACTAGCAAGGCTGAGCATATATTAAAAATTGCGCAAATAGATCCGTCTATACGAGCTGAAAAGCTTGATATCAGAACCTTGTTACATCTTAGTGATGTGAGCTTTGCTAATGGGAGTGGTGAGTGAATATTAGAGATAACATAGAATTTGTACAGGAAAAAATATATTCTGCTTCAAAAAAAAGTGGAAGAAACTCAGAAACTATAAAATTAATGGCTGTAAGTAAATTACACAACGTAGAGAAAATAATTGAAGCGTATGGGTGCGGTATAAATTTATTCGGTGAAAACAGGGTTCAAGAAGCAGTAGATAAGTTTAGAGATATTTCTCTTTTAGATTTAGAATTACATATGATTGGGAATTTACAAAGGAACAAAGTAAAAAAAATAGTTCCGATTGTCTCTTGTATTCAGTCCATCGACAGAATTGAATTGTTACACGAAATTGCTAAACAGCCTCAGTTTAATAGTGTATCACTACTTTTAGAAGTTCATACAGCTGAAGATTCTAAGTCTGGATTTAAAACAGAACAAGAAATAGAGAATGCAATAAATATAGGAATTGAAAACAATTTAAGTATTACTGGTTTTATGACTATGGCTCCATTTACTCAGGATAAAAGATTAATAAGAAAATCATTTATCGATTTGAGAAAAATGTCAGAAAAAATGCAATCTAAGTTTAAAGGTCTTCATTTGCACGAACTATCAATGGGAATGTCTAATGATTATGAAATTGCAATTGAAGAGGGCTCTACATTGGTTAGAATTGGCTCTGCTATTTTTGCAAATTCCTAGTAATTTTTTTGAGGTATAACAGGTGAGATTAAAGATTATTACAATTATTTTATTATGCAGTTTTACACATACTATTTTTGCACAAGAAGTTGTTATTGATATTGAGCCATATACACAAGACAATATTCCTACTTGGGCAGAAGATGTTCGGAGATTTAGTATAGTATCACTTGGATCGGTGCCATTTACAGTCCTCGCTTCTACGTTAACGTATACCACATTTAGATATGCTCAAAATAACTTTGATTCGAACTATATACCAAGTCCATTTCCAACTTCGTCAACGGCAGCAAATATAAATAAAAACGAGCAAATTGGAATACTTATTACAGGTGTTAGTCTTGGCTTGATAGTAGGAGTTGTAGATTTGCTCGTTATCAAATTACAAGAACAGCATGAAGAAGAAAGTCAATTATACGAAGATGGATCTGAAATAATTATTACAAATCCGCAAGAGACAATATTGGAAATAAAATGAACTCAATTAAATTTATAGCAGAAAATGAAGAACCCATTAGACTTGATATCTACGCATCTACTGCGCAAGGCATTAGCCGATCAAGACTAAAAAATGGATTACAAAGCCTAACTGTAAATGGAAAAAATGCAAAGTTATCATTAAAACTCTTAGGTGGAGAAAGTGTTTACATAGAATGGGAAGACCCTGTTCCAGAAGTAATTGAAGCTCAAGATATCCCTCTGTCTATAATTTTTGAAGATGATTTTGTTTGTGTAGTGGATAAAAAGCAAGGTCTGGTAACACATCCAGGTGCTGGTAATATGAGCGGTACACTAGTGAATGCTCTTATGTTCCATCGAGGACAAGATACCATAGAATTAAATGATGCAAATGCTGAGTTAGCAATGAGAGCTGGAATAGTTCACAGACTTGATAAAGATACATCTGGCATTATAATTACTGCAAAAGACAGAGATTCTGAAACATTTTTACAAGAGCAGTTTAAGACAAGGCGAACACAAAAAGAGTATATTGCAATTGTGCAAGGGCATCCTCCACAGCATTCAGGCTCGATTAAAACACACATAGAACGTTCTCCAAAAAATAGAAAATTATTTACCGTAACAGATGACAAAACACGAGGAAAGTTTGCCCATACAAAATATCGCTGTGTTGGAATTTATGGGCCGTATTCTTTGCTACGACTAAACATTAAAACAGGAAGAACACATCAAATTAGAGTCCATCTTAAACACCTAGGTTGTCCTATCCTAGGTGACCCTCTATATGGCAAAAAAGATGTTGTGTTCCCAAACGCTACATTAAAACTTCATGCTAGAAGATTGGGAATTAGGCTCCCACCAAAATCAAATCCTAGTGACGCTATTTTTGGTGAAATAACAAGTCCGATATACAAGTCTCAGCGAATTGATAACTTTGTGTTTTTTACTTCGAGTACACCAAAGCATTTTTTAAAATTGATGAAAGCATTACAAGAAAAATTTGAGCGTAGCCAGTTTTATAATTATTAATAATTAGGAATTAGAAGTTGGGAATTAAATTATTATACCAAGACAAAGATTTTCTCATAATAGATAAGCCTTCTGGGCTACCGTCTGCGCCGTTAAGTGAAGATGATACTGAAAATGCTTTTAGTATTATTGCAAAAAATTTTCCTAATGTTAAAAATGTTATTGGTAAAAAGGCAATTGAAGGTGGATTGGTTCATAGAATCGACACCGATACACGAGGCCTTTTGCTCATTTCGCAAATACAAGACTTTTATGATTCAATTATAGCACAACAACTTAATGGAGACTTTGTGAAATACTATACTGCCTATTGCATAGATAAGCGAGAAGGGGTATCACATTTTAAGAATCCACCATTGAGCGTATCTTCTCGTTTTCGATTTTTGGGGGAAGGCAGAAAAAAGGTTGAGCCAGTATTTGAACATTCTGGCAGAGCAGCGCTAAAAAAAGCAGGTAGCAAACTGTATACAACAAACATTGTGAGTATTGAGGATGCTTCGATGCCTTTTGAAAAAAAATGTTTAAAAGTGCAGTGTAAGATTACAGAAGGTTTTAGACACCAAGTTAGAAGCCACCTTACGTATCTTGGCTTTTCAATTATTTCTGACCCATTGTACGGCACACAAGGCAATGTAGAAGATATGCAGTTTTTCGCAAGTGGTTTAGAGTTTACGCATCCCGAAACTGGGGATAAATTACAGTTTAAGCTATCCGCAGATTAAACTAATTCGGAAAGCGGAATTAAAATATTTGGGTAAAGCGAAGAAGCAGTTAACCACAGATTTGTATGGGGCATAATCTAGGGTAGGGATTAGGGTAGACTTAGTTGATTACACAGATTGTATTTTTGCGTATTGTAGTACTCTTACATCTACCACGAACATCTTATGACGTTTTACTAATCTTTATTTAAAAAAAATACTCAAATTTTGCTACCAATAATAATCTGTGTAATCCTTTAATCTGTGGTTCTATCATGACCAATCTTGGTGGCACACGTAAGTAATTAGGAATTAAAGCAATTCTGCATTACTCATTCCGTTTCCTCATTAACCACCGCCCTTGAAAAATTCCCCACTTTGTGCTAAAGTAATATACACAACTCATCAATTATAAAGGGACTATAGTATGATAAAGAGATTTTACTTAATGTTAATGCTTTCTATACTGTTCACCAGCAGTATATTTGCACAGAATGAAAACTTTTTTTCTTGGAGTTTTTGGGAAAGTGCAACTATAGAAGATGTTGAAAAGGAGATCAAGAATGGTGCTAGTATTACTGCCCGTGATGAATATGGCTCAACACCTCTTATAAAGGCAAGTAGTGCTAGCTCTAATACTGAAGTTATAGAATTTCTACTATCTCTTGGTGCTGATGTAAATGCGCGCAGTGATGTGGTAGAAAAGCTAGCCACTAGTGGCTGGACACCACTACTATCGGCTGTTTCTTTTAACGAAAATCCTGAAGTAATACAAATACTTCTTGAACATGGTGCCGATGTCAACGCTTTTGACAGTGTCGGAAGAACAGCACTTATGACCTTATATCATCGACGCGATAATACTTCATTTGTAGAATCATTCATACAGCACGGTGCCGATGTACATGCTCGCGATTATGACGGATGGACAGCTCTTATGCATGCAAGTAGTTCGACTTCTAACGTGGAGGATATAAAATTACTTATTAAGCATGGCTCCGATATAAATGCACAAAATAATAGTGGTGAAACGGCATATATGATAGCACTACGCAGATGGAAGGCAAACCCTGAGATTGTAGACCTACTAAGAAATTACGGTGATAATGGAAATAAACACTTTTTATGATAGCAATTCACCTAGTTCTCTAGCTGACTTATTTAATCAGAATAATGAGACTGATAGAACTCTTGGTGAGAAGTTTCAGAATGATATGAACCCAAACAACACTAAAGAAGACTTACAAAATGCTATAAAAAACTGTGAACCATTACGAAAACTGGTATATCAAAATACAACAGAGTGGAAAATAGATGAAGACTATGTAAACGCCTTATGTGGGAGTTTTAAAAAGAATAGAGAGCGTATAAATGCACAACAAAAAGCACTGGCATTTACTGCTACAGATGTAAACACGACTAATTGGTATTTTCACCCAATTAGGTTTATAACCTATTTGAACAAAGTTGCAACCCCTAATCCGTTCAACCCATATGAAGGTAAAGTATTAATACCACGTTTTGTGAGTGGAGATGATTCTACAGCTATAACAGTGAAGTCGTGCCCAGGATTTGCACCTCTAAGCTCATACTTAGACGAGGAAAAATTACCTAGCATGTTACAGGATAATAGAAACGGAGGATCTTATTGGGGAAATCTAAACTATGTAGCAGGGTGGTCACAGGCTTATGGGGCTAAAATACATACAGGCGTTGATTTTGCAGGAGATAAAGGAATGCCTATAATTTCTATGATAAGAGGTGTCGTATGGGCTACTACATGGGATAAAAGTAAACAGGAAGGTGCTAGTAGTGGTTATGGACAGTTGATGATACTAAAGGATTTGGACAAACCATTATTGTATCTCATAGCACACCTTAGTGCATATAGAAAAAGCGAAGGCGATACGTTCTATCCAGGTGAGACTGTTGCTTTAGTAGGTAATACAGGGAAATCAAGTGGTGCACATTTACACTTAGAGGTGTTTAAGTGTGAGATAATGGATAAAGAAACAGTTTATGAAAAAAGTGATGACGGAGAATTAGTCTGGCTGAAAAGCTTTGATCGCTTTTCAGCCAGAGTCAGTCCGCTAGACCATAGCGAGCATATAAAATAGGAGAAAAACAATATGAAAAAACTAACATTAATTTTACTTACTTTATTTGCAGCGGTAAATGCATTTACAGAGGAGTTAGAGTTTGTAACAGTAAGAGATGCTACTGCTTGGAAGTATGATGCAGAATATTCAACAATTGACTTGCTAGATGAGGATATAGAAACGGTCTTACCAAAAGGTACGCTTGTTACATTGCATCCCGTGTTCCGAGATCATGAGTTAGTTAAAAGAGAAGGTAATGTTGAAACTGTGGAAAAGGTGTTTGCCTATGCAGTTATTGATACGAATACAGAAAAGAAGTATTGGGTTTTACTTTCTGATTTGCAGCCTGCAAACACTTCCGCTGTTTTTGATAAAAGTTTTATTACAGAAGCACATAAGCCATCACGGTATTTAATGTCGGAGTATTTTATAGATGTATTGCAAAGTGGAACAAGAACTCCCATGCAAAAATACGAAGAAGAATGGGTTAGATTAGTTGGCGAAGGTAATGAGTATGATCCTCCATGGTGGGAAGAGACCGAAATAACACAATCCGCAATGATAACATCTAGTGCAATTCACTTAAAATTTTTTCAAGTTTTTTTTGTTCAGAATATTGAAGATATTGAAAATGGATACAAAGTTTTTGTTAAACCACTTGAAACATGGTACGAAGACGGTTATTTTCCAAAGAAAGATGAACTTACTTTGTTATTTCAGTTTGATGGTGACTACGTAGATATATATATTGACACCTTGGACAATAAAGTTTTTTCGCTTGTCTACGTAAGCCTCGAGTTTTACGAAGGGGTAAAAACCGTAATAGAGAAGGATACTCCTGTAGACCTAACGAACATGATATGGCCAAGGCGTACAGACGATAGTAGTGATTATGATAGTAATATTGTTCGCAACCATGCTGTAGGAAGTACCTACCGTGCTACGGATAATATACGTGTTCGAGACGCAGGTGGCTTAACAGGAAATAGCCTTTTTGTTTTGCCAAAATACACCCCTGTAAGAGTAATTGAACATGGAGTAAGTGAAGTTATTGATGGCATTAGTGCCTTTTGGCTACAAGTAGAAGTAGCAGAGGATAGTACGGATACAGAAGGCAACAATGTAGCCGAAGGTACAACAGGGTGGCTTTTTGGTGGCTATGTAAGCATGGAAAAAGAGGCAGGCTACGAGATACAGATAGCGGAAGAAGAACCGATGTATGGTGAAAATGCATCGGGAAATGAAGAAACAGAGGAGACAGAGCCTTTTTTCCCTTTAATTCCTATAATTGCAGTGGTAGCTGTTTTACTTCTTTGTGTTATTATTGTGGTAGTAAAAACAAAGAAGAAGTCTACAACGTAATGTAGAATTTTATTACTGTTGCTTTTACACGTAAATTTTGGTATAATATACGTGCAAAAGCAACAGGAGGGAACATGAATTTTGAAAGTAACATTATGCAAATAATTGAAAAATCGAATGGTATTATAACGTCTACATATTGTAAAGAACATAATATTCCTACATCATATCTTAGCAGAATGAATAAAAATGGAGATTTAGTAAAGCTTGCACGGGGTGTATACGGGGTAAAAAACACTGCAGAAGATGAGTTTTTTTTGTTTCAGTATAAGTATAAAAAAGCTGTTTTTTCTTATGAGTCTGCATTGTACCTTCTCCATGCTATCGATAAAATACCGCAAGGTTTTGAGATAAGTGTGCCTTTCGGATATAAGTTTAACACAAAACCTGAGAGCACAATTATTCATTATGTCTCCAAAGAGATAGAAACTTTAGGTGTTATAACTGCAACAACAATATTTGGAAATACTGTCCGAACATATGATTATGAGCGTACTCTGTGTGATATAATTCAAAATCAAAAAACAATAGAAAGCGAACTGTATGGAAAAGTAATTAGAGAATATGTAAAAAGAGTAGACAAAGATATACATAAACTTTTTGAATATGCTCAAAAACTTAAAATACTTTCTAAAGTACAATCAATAATGGAGATTGTCTATGAATAAAAACAAACTCACATCACTGTGCCATCAAGTTGCAGAGAAAACGGGTTTCACTTTTAATTCAGTTCTAACTTATTTTTTCTTAGAAAGTGTTTTGCAAAAGTTATCAAAAAGCAAAAAGAGTAAGAACTTTATTTTTAAAGGCGGTTTTCTGTTAGCAAATGTAGTTGGCCTTGATTCTCGAAGTACCGTAGATATTGATTTTTTAGTGCAAAAAGTACCATTAACGCAAGAAACAATCATAGAAATATTAGAAAGCGCGTTAAGCAAGGATAATCAGGATGCCGTTCTGTATTCAATAAAAGATGTAAGTTCAATTAAAGAGCAGGATGAGTATGGAGGTTTTCGCGTTAGTATAGAATGTGCTTTTGAAAATATAAAACAAATAGTCCCATTAGATATTTCAACTGGGGATGTGATAACTCCGCACCCTATAGATTACACTTATAATACTGCTTTTTTTGAAGAAAATATACAAATTAAAGCATATAACCTAGAAACAATGATTGCGGAAAAATTGCATACAATATACACAAAGGGATTTTTTAATAGTCGTAGTAAGGATTTTTATGATTTATATATTATGTATACGCTTAAAAGAAATGAAATAGATGTACCACAGTTAGAAAAAGCTATAAAGCGTACATTTGAACACAGAGAAACAGTATACAGCAAAGAAAAAATACAAAGTCTACTAACACAAGTTTGCAGTGATACAGTATTCTTAAAGCGATGGGAAACATACGCAAAGAAAAACTCTTATGTTGGTGAAGGTTCTTTTAAAACTGTTATAGATAGTATTCAAATGTTGTTGAGCTTACTGTAACATTGAGAGAATGTGAAAGGGATGTTTACTCTTTTATAGAGACAAAACGCTTAAATCCGCTAGACCATAGCGAGCATATAAAAGAATAATCAAAAAATAGACGTAATACAATACTTATTAGACACTGTAGGAAAAGATACCCCACTATTATTGCTATACGCCGTAAAGAGTCGTAAAGAAGTAGTCTCTCTCTTACTTAATGAAGGATTTTCATTAAATGTGCGCGATAACAGAGAGGTTTCTCCGAGTAGAGGATCTTCTGCTTCGTCAATAACCTACTTTTTTGATGAACCCTCGTATGAAGTTTTTTCAAGCTTAGAAACTATGGGGTGGCAAGAAGGAGTAGATAAAATAATCTGGCAAGAGCTGGGTAGTGTGTATAAAACGACCGATAACTTACGCCTTAGAAGTAGTGAAGGTACATGCAAAAATCAAGAATTTTCGGTTATAAATGCGTCAATATCTGCAATAGTGTACTCTTTGCCTGTAGTGTGAAGGGCGCCATAACTTGAAATTATATAGTCAATAACATTGTGTTTTGAAAAAAGTTCAATAACGCTTTTTCCTGTCATATTTTTTTCAGTTTTATATAATTCTATGCAGTACACTAAAAAGGGAAGTGATTTACTCATTACGCACCCTCCGGAAAAATAAGTCTTCCTGTTTCAACTTCACTTTTATAAATAGTATACAGGGTAAGTGCACTGTAGTGCCATAGTTTTAAATCTTCTTGTTCTAGTAAGCTATAAGTTTGAGATTTGTAAAAAAAGAGTGTTGCGGTCTCTTCAGATATATTTTCATTTTTTGAAATAATCTTTATAACGCGAGGAACAATTAGGATGAGTAGAGCATGGTATTTTGTGCTATCCATTATATTCTCCTAAAAAGTTTAAAATATTGCTACCATGAAATAATTTCATAGTTAATTATACCACTATTATTAAAATTTGTGAAGATAAAATGCATACAATTAGCAATTAGTTAATCTGCGTAATTCTTGCGGAGAAATCTCTTTAGACAATCAAATCCCCTCGACTTGGCTCGGGATGACAGGATGCGCAATTCTTGTGGATAGAACCTTTTTCAGCTCTGCACACAAATAAAATGATCCAACGCAAAGGAGGGCTCTATTGTTTTTCGCGCATGCATCTAGTGTGTTTTTAATTGCACGTGTATAATCTTCATCAACTGATAAAACATCCAAATCAAAATATTTTTCAAAAGCGTTTTGTAATTTTTCTATGGAACCTTTTTTTACATTTCCAGGTAAGGTAAGTGTTATACTATAAAACTTACAAGGTGAGTCCTTTATAAGCTTTGCCATTGCATCAACATCCTTATCATCAGCACAGGCAAAAAGTACATTTTGCCCCGCATCAAAGTCAGAATAGAAGGATTCTAAGCACAATGATAGACTATTTGGGGTATGAGCACCATCCATAATGCCTAAAACTGTCTTGTTTTGTATACATACTGAGAAACTTTCAAGTCTGCATGGCAAAAATGCCTTTGATAGTCCTTGCATTATTACATCATTTTCTAGCTTTGGATATAGATACCGTATCGCAAGGCATGCGAGCTTTGCGTTCTCTTTTTGTATGGTGCCTTTTAATCGTAGTTCTGTTTTATCAATTCGTGAAAACAGATCTTTCCATTCGTCTTTATTTTCTTCATCATCAAAAAATGTAATGCTTGTTTCAACCTCATTTGCTTTGTCTAAAAGTACTTTTTTAACGCAATCTTTTTGCTTTGCACTAAAAACGGGTATCCCTTTTTTAATAATACCAGCTTTTTCAAACGCAACTTTTCCTAGCGTGTCTCCTAAAAACTGTGTGTGCTCTAATTCTATAGGAGTAATAAGACAAGCCTCTGGAATAAGTATATTTGTAGAATCAAGCCTTCCGCCTAATCCTACTTCAAATACTCCCCAGTCAACTTTTGCCTTTTCAAAGCAAATAAAAGAAAAAAGCGTAATAAGTTCAAACCATGTTGCCTTTGCTCCGCCATTTTTTTCAACGGAGTCTATGCATTCTTTTTTTTCTAAAAATGCTTGTAGTGCTTCTTCATATACATTTTCTGAATATACATTACATGCAGAGCGAATCCTTTCTGATATATCACTAACATGAGGAGACGTAAAAAGTCCTGTTTCTAAGCCTGACTCTTGTAAAATACTTGCAATAAAACTTGACGTAGAACCTTTACCTTTTGAACCTGCAATGTGAATTGTTCTGTAATTATTTTGAGGGTTATCAAAAATAGTGCAAA